>JAEDEB010000089.1 GCA_016293535.1 Bacteroidales bacterium
GTAAGAAAATCAACTAATTACAAGGATTTCATCCTACAAAATGTCCACCCCGCCCAATTTTCTATCACAAAAAAATAGCTATTCCTCTGTTTATTAGAAGAATAGCTATTCCCAATAGTTGCTTTCCCAGTATATGGATGCATCGGATTGAACCTGGTCCAGGCTTGAATCATATCACCTCACCGAGACTGCGAGACTTATTTTCGTCAGCTGCACGGCGCAGTTCGGCAAGAGATGCCCCGGAAAGTATCATTTCATAATATCCGATTATCAGCCTTGCAAGAGGGGAATCAGACTCGAGAGAGGAGACTTCGGAAAGCACTTCCGCTGCTTTCTCTGCGCTCTGCTCCATTCCCTCCTGCTCGTTTATGTAGCGGTGGACTGCAGCAGCCGCGCCAAGTGCTATGTAGGCCGGTGTGATGCCTTGTTCTAATGCAAGGGAAGATGAGCCGATCATCCTGTCGGCAGGGGAGAGTTTCCTGGCAGGGTCACCGCCCACCCGTTTGCAGGTGTCTCTCAGGGCAGCGTTGGTGAACCGGTGCAGAAGGTCCGATATATGAAGCTGGATTCCTTCCAGATCCACTCCGTATTTTCTGCTCAGTGCCATAGCGCTTTCGAGCATTGCGTTCTGTACTATGATTCTTACCTCAGGTAAATCGATTGACTGGTAAATATACTCAAGCCCAAGGAGGTCTCCAAGATATGCGCAGGTCGCGTGACCCATATTGTGTATGTAGAGTTTCCGCTTGATGTAAAAATCGAACGGGGCGAAAGGCACCATATTTCTGATTTCGGGAATCCCTCCTTTGAATGCATCCTTGTCGGTAGGGAGGTAAGCGTAACTCTCGACGCATACGCGGAGCGGTTCACCATCCTTCATCTCCTCGGTCTGAACAGGCACCATTCTGCCGATCGAAGCCTCTACGAGACCCACGCTTTCGTCGAAAATCCTGCATTCGTCTTCAGTGAGATGTTCCTTGATCATGCCTTCGAGTACCTTGTTTGCATCCATCAGGTTCTCGCAGATTATGATGTTGAGGGGAGCGCCTCCCTTTGCCCAGCGCTTGCGCAGTCCTGCAACTATGTTCCCGACGATAAACTTGAGTATTCTCGCACCTACCGCGGTAGCCATGATGTCACATTCTGCGATTGCGTCAGAAGCAGCCTCGGCATCGTTTCCATTGACTGCCGTCACATTCTTTACCAGTACGTCTCTGTAGCCTTCACTGCTGACGTATCTTACAGGGTAACAGTTCTTCTCCCTGAGTTCATTGACGACAGGTTCGGCCACGTCTATGAAGGTGACTTCATAGTCGGATTCGCTGAGGAGGGCACCGATGAAGCCGCGGCCGATATTGCCTCCTCCGTACATTACTGCCTTTTTCATTGTTTCTGCATTTAAAAAAATGGGACGGCGCTTCCGGGATACTTCCTTTCTGCTGCCGTCCCCTTTTCGATTCATCAGATCATCAGGGCTCCGACGAGGCCGAGGATCGCATAGAACTCAGGAAGAGCGGCGTAGATGAGGGTGTTAGTGAACACGTTGTGTCCCTGGGAAACACCTACGATACCGTTTGCGCAGACCTGACCCTGACGGATTGCGGAGAGCATGCAGACGAGTCCGACGCTGAGTCCGATTCCGAAGATGAGCAGTCCGCTTGCAGGATCTGCCTTCATCTTGTTCAGAAGCATGAAGAAGGCGACGAATCCGTATATACCCTGGGTTGCCGGGAGGGCGGAGAGCACCATGTAGTTACCTGAACCCTCAGGTTTCTTCTTGAGAGCGCCTTCTGCGGCGTTGCCGGCGATGGTTGTTCCGTAGGCACTGCCGATACCTGCGAGGCTAAGCACGAGACCGAGTCCGAGATAGCCGAGAATTGTTTCGATCATAATGATATTGATTTTATTGTTGTTGTTACTTGGAAGATTATTTCTTCAACGGATTGTAGTTGCGGCCAGAGCCGTCATAGTCGGAGTTCTTGAAGAACTCGAGGAAGTTGAGTCGGAGAGGATGGACGAATGCGCCCAGAACCGCCATTGCGATGTTTAGAACATGTCCTATGAGGGCAATGGCAATGAACGCTATCCAGCCGAAACCGCCGTCACCGCGCGCCATTACCGCGAGGGTGTTGAACGCGAATCCAAGCATGCTGCCGGCAAGGCCGAGAGCATACAGGCGAAGGTAACTGAGCACGTCACCGAGGAGACCTGTAGCAGTATTGTAGGTTTCCCAGAGACCTCCTCCGATATTGATGAGAGGGTTCTTTCCGATGTTCCTCAAAGGGAATATTCCTATTGCAGCTACGGCACCGAGACCTATGATGATCCACTTGGTGACTGAGGAGTCGAGATTGAAAGCCATTCCGGCTGCAAGCGCGACTATGGTTCCGACGATGAATACTGTCCAGCCCCATATGCTGAGACTGTGGAAAAAGCCCAGATTCTTCGTGGCATTGACAGTTCTCACTATCATTGCGAGGCAGAGGTGGATGATACCGACTATTATGGCCACCACCATTGTCCCGTCATATCCGATAATCTTGCCCGGAACCATCACCTTGTCGAGTCCGGATGTCTTGACCCACTCCCACTGGCTGATGTCAATGGAGAAGAAGGTGTGGAAGAAGAATCCGACAACCACCGTGGCTGCGCCCAGGACGGTGACAAGAGGAGCGAGGCTCTTGAAACTCTTGACCTTGCCCAGGGCAAGTCCTGCCAGAATCAGGATGAGACCGTATCCGGCATCTCCCATGCACATCGCGAAGAAGAGCATGAAGAAAACGGAGATGTAAGGTGTAGGGTCGAAACCGTTGTATACAGGACGGCCATACATGTCGGTAAGCACTTCGAACATGCGTACGAACCTGTTGTTCCTGAGTTTGATCGGCGGGTTGTCCTCGACTCGGGCATCCTCGCAGAGATAGAGTATTCCCATCCCGTCGAAGGCTTCAACGAGCCGGGCTCTCTCCTGTTGCGGGGCAAAGCCCTCGAATATGCACAGGTAACCTTCCGCAGCCTCTGTGGCGACAGTTTCTGCAAGATACCTGTCAAACTCTGCCGTCTTGGTTTCAAGGCGTTCGCGCATATGCCCGAGACCGTTGTTCCTGAGAGACAGGAGCATGGCTTTGCTGGCTATGAGCTCTTCCTTGAGGGCACAGATATTCTTTTCAGCCTCAGCTACACTCATTGCCGGCGCAGGAATCTCCGGAACAGGGAAGTCATACGGCTCACCGCTCTTTGTGACGGTTACGAACCAGGTGTTGTTTTTGTCGGAACTGATTACCTGAAGAGCATAGTCCTTTTCCCACTCAGGATCGAATTTCTTGCTCTGAACGCAGTGGAAATGAATCTGCAGGCCCTTGCCTGCAAGGTCGTCCACAGCATTGCGGTCGAATTCTCCCCAAGGAGCCAGGGTCTCGAGAGATTTCCTTGCGGCTGCGATGCGGGTCTCGAGCGAGCTGATATCATCCAGGGTTTTGAGGGTGAGTTTTCTCCTGCAGCCTTGAGGTTCGGTACTTGCCGCCAGAGCTTCGATTTTCTCCCTGTCGGGGTCCTTTGAGTAGTCAAGATCTTCAAGAGCGGCAATGGCACGCCTCACCTCGCTCAATCTGTCGAACATCTGGGCGGACTTTTCGTCCACAGGCTTTACCGAGCGGGTGATGTCGACGACTCCGAGTTCCTGAAGTTTCCCGAGGAATGCTTCACTCTCCCCTGTGAGAAGAATGAAGGAGAATTTTGTCATTTTGTCAATCATTGTTCTGCTCCTCCTCTGCTTCTTCGGCTGCGTGCCTGCTCTTTACAATCTTGGAGGCTGCCTTGGAGAGGTTCTCCTCGTCCTCCATGTACCGTTTGATCTTGCGGATGGCCTCCTGATAGCCGGGGATCTGGACCTTCTCATAGAGGTTTACCTTCTGAGTGGTCTTCTTCCTCTGATAATCGAGGATACGGCTCTTTTCAAGGTAGACTTCGGACTCGATTCCGAGCCTTGAGAGTTCCTTGAGTATCGCAACTCCGTCGGCATACCAGGCCGGCTTGGCGAAGGCGTTGAACTCACGGATTTCATAATGAATCTCCCTGAGTTCCGGCGTCTTCACTCCTGCGACCTTCACCGTGTCGAGTTCCACATCCGTGATGCTGATCAGTCCGGGTTCGAACTCGTTCCAGAGGGCTGCGAGATAGTCATATCTCCTGAGGGCATCTTCCAGATCCGCAATAAGTTTCTCTGACTTGGCCTTCGCCGCAATCACGCTGATGCGGAGCGCGCTTTCCTTGTTTTTCAAGGTAGGAAGCGCGTTCTTTCGCATCTTCAGCTGCTTGCTGATGGTGTTCAGGGACGTCTTATTATATTGGAACTTGATTGCCATTATTTCTTCCAGTATTTGTCAATGAATACCTGCTTGATACCTGTCTCTGCCGGAGTAAAGTATTTCCCGAAGAGTTCCCAGGCCGTATCGAGGGTCTCGTCGATGGTGATGTTTACGTCGATTGCGAGAAGCCTTGTGGCATAGTCCTTTGCGTAGTCAAGACACCTGAGGTCATATTCGCTGAGGTCGAAACCGTTCTCCAGCTTGGTCTTGGCGTTCTGGGCGTCGGAGTAGAGACGGACAGATGCGTTCATCACCTGGCTGTGGTCCTCGCGGGTCTTCTTTCCCTGCACGAGCTGCTTGAGTCGGGAGAGGGAACGGAACGGGTCGATGATTACCTTCCCGGAATCAGGGTCGTTCTTGAGGTAGAGCTGACCCTCGGTGATATATCCGGTGTTATCCGGAATGGCGTGGGTGATGTCTCCGTCGTTGAGAGTGGTTACGGCAATGATGGTGATGGAACCTCCGTCCGGCAGCTGCACAGCCTTTTCGTATATCTTCGCAAGGTCTGAATAAAGGGAACCAGGCATAGAGTCCTTCGAAGGAATCTGGTCCATACGGTTGCTCACGATGGAGAGAGCGTCGGCGTAAAGGGTCATGTCCGTGAGGAGCACAAGCACCTTCTCGTTCTTGTCCGCCGCGAAGTATTCAGCCGCGGTGAGGGCCATGTCCGGGATGAGGAGACGCTCGACCGGAGGCTGCTCCGTAGTGTTCACGAAGGAGATGATCTTGTCAAGGGCTCCTGCGGATTCGAATTCGTGCTTGAAGTAGAGATAGTCGTCGTTGGAAAGTCCCATACCTCCGAGTATGATCTTGTCCACATCAGCGCGGAGTGCCACCTGTGCCATCACGTTGTTGTACGGCTGGTCCGCATCAGCGAAGAAAGGAATCTTCTGTCCGGAGACGAGGGTGTTGTTGAGGTCGATGCCGGCGATTCCGGTAGGGATTATCTCAGAAGGCTGTTTCCTTTTGTACGGGTTCACGGACGGGCCTCCGATCTGGCGCACTTCTCCCTCGACCTCGGGACCTCCGTCTATAGGATGTCCGTATGCGTCAAAGAAACGTCCTGCAAGCTGGTCGCTCACATGTATCGTAGGCGGCTCTCCGAGAAAGCATACTGCCGCGTCGGTAGGAATGCCTTCGGTTCCCGAGAAGACCTGAAGGGTGACGAGGTCTCCCTTGGTCTTTACTACCTGGGCAAGTCTGCCGTCCACAACGGCAAGCTCGTCATTTGATGCCCCCGGAGCCTTCAGCGTCACGGTAGCCTTGGTGATGGCTTCAAGCCTGGTGAATACTTTCTGATATGCTCTATTTGCCATTGCCGATCATATTTTTGATTTCGTTTTCGTACTTGTAGAAGTTCTCGCTCTTGAACTCGGAGTAGTTCATCTGACGGAAATTGTTGATGAGCTCCTTGAAGAAGTTGCGGCATTTCTCGAAGTCTTCGAAATCGAAGTTCATGTCGCATATTCCGAGCACCATCTGGAGCATATATTTCTGCCTCTCGAGCGGGCAGAGAGCGTCGATGGCATCGAACGCATCCTGCTGCAGGATGACGAAGTCGATGAGCTCGGATTTCCAGAACATCTCATGGTAGGTCATAGGAACACCGTCGTCGCCGAGGATGTTGATCTGCTCCTGTGCGTCGCGGCCCTTGCGGATGAGGTTCTTTGTCTTCTCGACCATCTCGACCCAACCCGGCATAACGGCCTCGGAGAGATACTCGCGGATTTCCGGATACTCGAGGTATTTCGAGTAGGAGTCGATAGGATTGACTGCCGGATATCTCTTCTTGTCAGCACGGTTCTGCTCAAGTGCATAGAAGCAGCGTGCCGCCTTCTTGGTGGACTCTGTCACAGGCTCCTTGAGGTTACCTCCGGCAGGGGACA
>JAEDEB010000023.1 GCA_016293535.1 Bacteroidales bacterium
GATAGAGCCATAAAAGACATCAGAACAAAGATTAAAGTTCGCTTCATGATAAAATCCGATTTATCAAAATTTTACAGCCGTAAATTTTACGGCTGTTGCAAATTTGGAAAATAGAACCTAATTCGCAAGATTCTACGCGGCATCCATGATCAATCATGATGTCAACTGAGCTTGCGGCAGCGTTCGTTGAGGTCTTCGCGGGCCAGCTGTAGATGCTTTTCGACCGTGCGTACAGAAAGGTTGAGGCGAAGGGCGATGTCCTTGGAGGAAAGATCCTCCACATATTTCAACCTTACAATTTCGTTCCGTCTTGGCGAGAGAGACGAAATGGCTGCGGCAAGCCTTTCGGCTGCGTCCGTAGTGCCTTTTTCCTCCATAGCCATATCCCTGCAGGCATCCAGATCCAGTATTCCCGTCCACTTGGAACGGAGAATGTTGAGTACGGCGTTGCGCGCCGCGCGGTACAGATATGCATCCAGGGAATCTCCGCTGAGTTTGATATTCCTGCGGGAGAGATAGAGCTTTAGGAACAGGTCCTGAACCACATCCTCCGCCCTTGCGTGGTCCTTGAGCATGCCCCGGGCGAATCCCAGAACCCTTGGTGCATGGCGCCTGTACAGGCATTCGAAGGCCTGTCTGTCGCCGTCAGCCATCCTGGCAAGGAGTTGGGCATCTGTCAGTCTGTCCGGAGATTTTTTCATCTGTTTCTGTTCCTCCGGGGCAAAGTAAGGAAAATTTTTTCTGATGCGGTTACGCAATTCCGTTACAATTCTGTGTCTTTAATGTAACTGATATATCAATTCAGGAATAGAACAGGATTCCAAAGTAAGATTTTCTTCCGAATATGGAAAGAAACAAGTTAATCGATTATTTCAATGGCAGCCTCACTCCCGAGGAAGAGGCTCTTGTCCAGATATGGATTGCGGCGAACTCTGATGACAGTGGCCTGGAAGAGGTGATGAGAGAACTCTACGGAGCATCCGAAGCCGTTGACGGACCGGTTCTGGACAAAATACTTTCCTCCATTCCCTACAGGGAGGAAAAGACAAAGCGTTTTCCAAATGCTGCCCGCATTGCCTTTGCGGCAGCCGCGGCAATTATCCTGCTGGTCGCGCCGCTTGCCTTTCATATCGGTAAGGGGTACGGTACTGAAAAGGCCGGCGACGTGGCCTGGCAGGAACTTGTCGTTCCACCTATGGAAAATGCCACTCTTGCCCTTGCAGACGGCACTGTCCTGAACGTTAAGTCCGGCACGAGGGTAACCTACCCCGAGGCTTTCATCGGCAGCGAGAGGACAATCTTCGTAGATGGAGAGGTCTATGCCCGTGTCGCCAGGGATGAGGAAAAGCCGTTCATAATAAAGTCCTCCGACACCAGGGTCAAGGTCTTGGGAACCAGTTTCAATTTCAGGTCCTTCCGTGACGGGTACAGTTCCGAGGTCCTGTTGGTCGAGGGTTCGGTGATGGTGTCCATAGATTCCGAAACCGGAGAGAGAAACGTTCTTATGAGCCCGGGCAATCTGCTCCGCTACGACAGGCTGACCGGAGAGGCCGAACTGGGAGACTTCCCCGTCAGCGGGGATGACACGTTCCGCGACGACGGGGCCTTCCATTTTCTGAACATACCTCTGAAGGATATCGCGGACGCCCTTTCCCGTCATTTCGGACGCCGGGTGGTTGTGCTCGACGAGGAACTTGCGCGGTCCCGCTTCTTCGCGATATTCACCAACGGCGAATCACTCGAGGATATACTTGAGTCCCTGAACATGAATTCGAAGATGTCGGTGAATTATGCAGGAGAGGCGGTATACATATCGAAAAAGCCGAAGAGATAAAGAATATCAAACCAATAACCGATCCATATGCCACAAACAAGAAAACACCCATTGATGCTCCTCAAGGTGGCGGGAGTCCTTATGGCGGCGCTGCTGTGTTCCGTCGCCCTTCAGGCTCAGAATGCCGAGGGAGGGGCAAGGACACGGTCCGTCAGCCTACATCTGAAGGATGTCAGCGTCATCGACGCGGTTACCGCGCTCAACCGCAGTGAGAATTATTCAGTCGTTGTGGATCCTGAGGGAATCGATCTCCAGAAGAGGATCAGCATCGACGTGGACAATGCACACGTGACCACCGCTCTCGAGCACATTTTCGAGGGACAGAGCGTCAGCTATAACATCGAAGGCAGCAGGATTCTGGTCAGCGCGACCAGAAAAGGCGCCTCTTCCGCACCGACAGCGAGACAGCAGGGCAACGGTGTCAGGGGAACCGTGCTGGACGGCAACGGAGAACCTGTGATAGGGGCCGGAGTGACAGTGAAGGGATCCCGCAAGGGCTGCGTGACGGATATGGACGGAAAGTTCAGTCTCGAAAACGTCGAGGGCAGTGTGACCCTGGAGATTTCCTGCCTTGGTTACGTCAGCGAGACGGTTCAGGCCAAGGCCGGTTCCGTTCTCTCCGTAGTGCTTAAGGAAGACACCACGACCCTGGATGAGGTGGTCATTGTCGGATTCGGTGTCCAGAAGAGGGAGAACCTCACCGGTGCCGTCGCCACCATTTCTTCAAAGGACCTCAACGACAGGCCTGTCATCAATGCCGCCACTGCTCTTCAGGGTCTCGACCCTTCGGTCAATCTCACTATGGGAACAGGATCTCCGGAGTCTACCTACAAGGTAGACATAAGGGGTGCAGCGTCGATAAACTCGGCTTCGCCGCTCGTGCTCGTCGACGGAATAGAGATGGACCTCAGGGCTGTGAATCCCAATGACATAGAGAGCATTTCCGTGCTCAAGGACGCATCGGCCTCTTCCATCTACGGAGCCAAGGCTTCGGCCGGCGTGATACTGGTGACCACCAAGTCGGGCGCCTCGGAGGACGGGGATCTGCGCGCGAAGATAAGCTACAGCGGCAAGGTCGGAGTGGCGCAGAATACCACCAGCACGGACTTCATCACCTGCGGATACGACTTCGTGACCCTCGAGAACTACTTCCGTCAGAGCTATCAGGGAGAGACGGACTACTTCTACAATTATACGGGAGACGATTTGCTGAAACTTCTCGCCAGGGCGAACGACAAAACGGAGAATCCAGCCCGTCCATGGGTCGAGGCCGACAGCAAGGGAAACTTCAAATACTACGCGAATTTCGACTGGTTCGGCTACCTCTACAACAGGACACGGCTCCAGCACGAGCACAACCTCAGCGTCAGCGGAGGCAATGACAAGTTCAACTACCGCTTCAGCGGCAGATACCTCTACCAGCAGGGAATCTTCGCCCTCGGACAGAGCAAGTATGAGGATTACGCCTTCCGTTCCAAGGTGGGTGTAAGGATACTTCCGAAACTCAGGTACTCCAACAATATCAGCTTCGACAATTCGGTGATGGCATATCCGGGTATGCCGAACTACGAGGCGACAATAGCCTATCTCCAGAACTACCTCTCCCCGTCCTTCCTCCCGGTCAATCCGGACGGAACCGTGGTGTCGAGACCCGTTCAGCTCAGTTCCTCGCAGCTTGGCTCGGGAATAGCCGGTCAGCTTTCGGCCCTGAACACCCACAACACCAAGACGGTCAGGACATTCACCATCAACAACCAGCTTGACTGGACCATCATCCCTGAACTTAAGGCAACGGTGTCCTACGGCATCAAGTTCAGGAATCCCGTCAACCGCTATCGCAACAATACTTACAAGTACTCCCGGGTGATAGACGAGGAGCTGGACTATGCACAGGTAAATCTTGTGGAGAACTGCTATCAGGAGAACTACTACAACCTGCGCCAGCACGACGTGAGCGCCTTCCTTACCTATAAGGACAGTTACGGCAGGAATCAGGACCATAACTTCACGGCTGTGGCCGGTATGCAGTTCATGGACTATTACTACAGGACAATGCAGGCCAAGCAGTATGACCTCAGCAACGATTTGCTTTCCACTTTCGCCGTGGCCAACGGAGAAATAAAGCTTCAGCAGACCATCAACTCCCTCAGTACCCTGGGTTTCTTTGCAAGGCTCAACTATGACTGGAAGGGACGTTACCTGCTTGAGCTGAGCGGCAGGGCTGACGGGTCCTCAAGGTTCGCTCCCGGTTCCAGATGGGGCTTCTTCCCATCCGCTTCTGTGGGCTGGAGAATTAGCGAGGAGCCGTTCTTCGATGGGGCAAGGGATGTGATGAACAACTTCAAGCTGCGTCTCTCCGCCGGAAGCCTCGGCAACCAGCAGGTCAGCGGATACTACACCTATATAGACCAGATTTCCACTGACAAGTACCTGACCAGCTATACTTTCGATGGGAAAACCCAGCCTAACTACGCATCCGTGACCGCCCCGATAGCCTCCGACCTTACCTGGGAGACCGTCACCACCTACAACCTGGGCCTCGACATGGGCTTCTTCAGGGGAAGGCTCAACTTCAATGCGGACGCCTACATACGCGACACGGACAATATGCTGACCTCGGCCATGACCCTTCCGGACGTATACGGAGCGTCTACGCCGAAGACCAACTATGCGGCGATGAGGACCTTGGGATATGAGCTCTATCTCTCCTGGAATGACAGTTTCCGTCTCGCAGGCAAACCGTTCAGCTACGGAGTGACCTTCACCCTGGGAGACTACGTTACGAAAATCACAAAGTTCAAAAACGACGACAAGGTCCTCACCGACTACTACGTAGGCAAGACCCTCGGCGAAATATGGGGTTACCACGTTTCCGGTCTATTCCAGACCGACGAGGAGGCTGCCGCCTACCAGGCCTCGGTGAACTGGGCGGACAGCGACGCAATCTATACGAAGATTTTCACGAGCAAGGGCACGGTTCCCGGCCAGAACCTCCGTGCCGGAGACATGCGCTTCGAGGACACAGACGGCAGCGGTGCCATCAACAGGGGCAGCAACACCCTCTCCGACCCGGGCGACAGGAAAGTCATAGGAAACACCCTTCCGCGTTACTCCTATTCGGCGCGCATAGATCTCAGCTGGTACAACTTCAGCATCTCCGCCTTCTTCCAGGGCGTGGGCCGGCAGAACTGGTATCCGAACATCTCTTCTTCCTCCGGGCAGTATGCTTCCGATTTCTTCGGCCCCTATGCCAATCCTATGACCTCTTTCGTCCACAAAGATTTCGAGAAACTCTGCTGGAGCGAGGAAAACACTGACGGCTATTTCCCGAGGATGCGAGGCTATATAGCCCGAGCAGACGGCCCTCTGGGGCAGGTCAACGACTACTATCTCCAGAACGTGGCATACATACGCCTGAAGAACCTTTCGGTGGGATACACGGTGCCTTTCCGCAAGAACAGGTACATAGACAGCATCAAGCTCGCCTTCAACGGGGAGAACCTATGGTACTGGTCGCCTCTGAAGAAGCACTGCCTCACCGTGGACCCGGAACTCGCCCTGACCTCGTCGACCAATGCGGCCAACACCGGAGTCGGCTACTTCTATTCCAAGGTGTTCACCTTCAGCCTCGACCTGACATTCTGATAAAAGGAGGAAAAGGAAATGAAAAGACATATTATCGCCATATTCGCCCTTGTGGCCATCACCTGCTCCTGCGACATCACCCGTCTGCCGGAGGACTCCGTGACCCCGCCTTCATACTTCAAGACGGAAGAGGATTTCAGACTCTGGTCCAATGCCTTCTATACCCAGTTCTCCTCCGCCGATGACCTTGCGGGTCTCAATGCGGACGACGTCATCGACAACAACGTCCAGGACTGCATCAAAGGCAGCCGCAGCGCGGCGACGGAGAACTGGAGCTGGACCCAGCTCAGGAACATAAACTATATGCTGGAGAAATCGGACCAGTGCCCGGATCCGGCAATCCGTAAGCGCTGGTGCGCGGTGGGTTATTTCTTCCGTGCATATTTCTATTTCGTGAGGGTCCGCAGGTACGGCGACGTGCCTTACTATGACAGGACCATAGGATCGGCCGACGAAGAACTGCTCAGGAAAGCCCGGGACGACCGAGGGTACGTGATGTACCGGGTGATGCAGGATTTCGACCGTGCCGCCGCGGACCTTCCGACCGCAAAGGACGTAGCCAATGTCAACAAGTGGACCGCCCTTGCGTTCAAGTCGCGCGCAGCCCTGTATGAGGGCACGTTCCGCAAGTACCACGGCATCAGGGACACTCTTGTCGACGGTACTCTCATAAGCGCGGAATGGTTCCTCGAGCAGGCTGCCGACGCGGCCTGGCAGCTGATTTCCTCCGGCCGCTACTCCCTTGCCCAGGGGAAGGACATCTATCGCGACATCTTCGTTGCGGAGGATGCCAACACCGACGAGTTCATACTCGCGAGGGTCTACGGCGACATTCTTGCCCAGAACGTCCGTCACAATTCCACAGGCGAGAAGCTCGGTTTCACGAGACGATTCATGAACCATTATCTCCTCGCGGACGGAAGGAGCATAAGCGAGAGGGCGGGATATGAGACAGAACTCTTTGCAGACGAAGTGAAGGGCCGCGATCCCCGCCTGGCCCAGACCGTGTACTGCG
This sequence comes from Bacteroidales bacterium, assembly GCA_016293535.1. Taxonomy (GTDB): domain Bacteria; phylum Bacteroidota; class Bacteroidia; order Bacteroidales; family UBA932; genus Cryptobacteroides. The sequence goes on from JAEDEB010000023.1 coordinate 6,495, forward strand.
GGGCATCCAAGGTCTACGGAGATATTCCCGACTATATGGGCAGCGTAACCGGCTATCAGCCGATAAAGTTCGAGAGCATCAAGACCAAGAACAGCTCCGGAAAGGGCACCTTCGACTTTCCTCTGATGAGGCTTGCGGAAGTGTATCTCAATTATGCCGAGGCGAAGGCGGAGCTCGGAACCCTCACCCAGACAGACCTCGACAAGTCTCTCAATCTCATCAGAACCAGGGTCGGTATGCCGAAACTCAGCATGGACAAGGCAAACCAGAATCCTGACCCTCTCATGGTGGAGTATTATCCCAACATTGACAAAGGAGCCTTCAAGGGAGTCATACTCGAGATACGAAGGGAGAGGACCGTCGAACTCGTGATGGAAGGACATCGCCAGTGGGATATGTTCCGCTGGAAGGAAGGCTCCATGATGGTCAATCACGATGAGCCTTATCTGGGTGTCTATTTTCCGGGAACAGGTCTGTACGATATGGACGGGGACGGCAAGAAGGACCTGGAGATATACAGCGACACGAAGACGGGTTCGGTCTCCGTGTTCCGCAAGCTGGACGTAGACATAGTCCTTGACGGAAAGAGTTCGGGACGGATAATAGCCTACCCTAACGTGGACTATGTCTGGAATGAGGACAGGGACTACCTTTGGCCTATACCTGCCGACCAGCGGGTGCTCAACCACAATCTCAGCCAGAATCCGGGCTGGGAGGACGGACTTGTACTGGAATGATCAACACATATAACAATAACCCCAAAACTGTAAGAAAAATGAAAAAGACCCTACTCACCATGACGGCAGCGGCGCTGCTGGTCGGATGTCAGCCTTCGGACGTGTTCAACGTGCCTGAAAGCCAGCTTTCATATGATTTTCCCCAGGAGGGAGGTACCGTGTTCGTGTCGGTGGAGGCGTCCCTGCCTTTCACTGCGACAACTGACGCCGAAGACTGGACCACAGTCGAGGTTTATGAGGGGAAGAGCACATCCAATCTCCGCATCAGCGTTTCCGCCAATGAAAACGTAGCGGAAAGGACTGCGACCGTGACCCTGGAGAGCGGAAGCTTCGCTCCCATTGCCATAAGCCTGCGGCAGAGCGGTGCCGCCCCTATGCTCGAATGCACTCCGAAGACCGTTTCCCTGACCTCTGAGGAAAAGGAATTCACCCTTACGGTAACAGCAAACTGCGATTTCACCATGACTACACCGCAATGGGTGGAACTCAGAACTGTCAACGGCTCCGATCCTGAAAACGGTTCCGGAAACTTCACTCCGGGCACCTGGACCCTGGGCCTCATCACTACAGTTGAAATGGAGGAGGGAACCACCCGCAAGGACAAAGTAAGCTTCAGCGGCTCAGGTCTCGTCGCAGAGGCCGAAATCGAGCAGGTTGCCCAGGAGATGGAGACCGTCACGATGGTGTGGGGGCTCGAGGACATACAGTACATCTGGGGCGCTTTTGGGAATGTCAAGACTGCTATCTCTCCGACAGTTGTTGCAGGGACGGATTTCAGCGCGTACCCGGCTCTTGCAAAGGAGGACTACGGCTTCAGTTATACCAACGAAAGCGGCAAACTGATGGTTGTCATCAGTGACTCAGGCGAGTTCAAGATAGGAAAGGCAGGCTCAACCACTTCCAAGGGAAATATCAACAGAGATGGTGTAAATGTAGAGCGCATGCAGATGAACAAGGCTACGGAGGCCGGTGAGAACTGCTTTGCCTTCATGGCTCCGCGTTCTGGCTCTCTTGAGATAGAGGCTGCGGCTCCTTCATCCGGAGAAAGGACTACGGCAGTGACCGTGGGAGGTGAGAAGGTCGGAAGCTTCACGGCGAAGAACGAGATACCTTCCCAGATAACGACTCTCGACATCACGGTCACAGGCTCAGAAGGAGCGGAGGTGCGTATGTTCAGCACTGACGGAGCAGTCAACTACTTCCAGATAAAGTACACCTACAAGCGCCCTGTAAGCGAATGATGAAAAAGGGGATGTCAATAATCCTGTCAATTGCCCTCTGTGCAGGCCTTTTATGTGCCTGCACGGAGGCTGATGACGCTACGCTGAAGATAGACGCCGGGTACCGTGAGATAGAGATGTCGCCGGAGGGAGGCTCCATGGACATCCCGGTGCGCGCAAGCGGGACCTTTACTGCCGCAAGCAGCGGCGAATGGTGCCATGCCGAGGTGCTTGCTCCCTTGCTCCGCCTAAGAGTGGACCCTATGGAGGAGGCCTCCACCCGCTCGGCGAGAGTCACCGTTTCCCTCAAGGGATGCCCTGACATCAATATCGACGTGAGGCAGATATCAGTGCTCCTGAACAACCCGCCTTCGGAATTCAGGCTTTCCAACATGCTCAGGACCTTCTCCGTCAGCGTCACCTCCAATACGCAGCTGAACTTCAGCTACCCTGACTGGGTCACTCCCGTGGATGGAGATTGGGAGCCCGGGACCAAGGTCTATGTGTTCGAGGCATCCCAGATGGACCGGGACGGAGAAAGCCGTGAGGGTTCCTTTACCGTGTCGACCGCTGACGGTCTCTTCTCCAGAACCATCCCGGTCATCCAGACTTCTTACGCCACCCTGGCCATGCAGACTCTGGGACGGCTCTGGGCAGAGGATATGTTCGCATCATCTCCGCTCTCCCCGGAGTCCGAAAGGTACAGGCTGCTGTCCACTCTGGAAAGCTACTGCAACGCCCTGGGCCCTGCCGACTTCAAGTCCTATCTTTCGAAGAGCGATGCGGCTGCGGAGCAGATGGAGATGACAAGCGACATACTTTCCTGCTACCGTCTTGCCTTCGACAGGGTCTTCTCCGACATCCAGTCCACAGTGGTGGAAAGAGGAACGGTCGTGATATGGCATCTGTACAATATGGGATTCATAGTCAAGACCCCGTCGGTGTGCTTCGGAATGGACATCAACCACCGCTACGCATCCCGTCTGGCCCCGTATCTCGATTTCATCACCGTAAGCCACAGCGACACCGACCACATCGACACCCCTCTGATGGCTGCGATGGAAGGCCTTGGCAAGCCTGTGCTCACGAATTTCCGCATGGGCCCGTATCAGGCGACGTCCCCTACGGTATACAATATCGGAGACATAAGGATCACCACCAGCATTACGGATGAGAATGCCACCGATCTCCATTGCACTACCATACACCGCATACGCTGCGGCGAAGATGCCGGGAACTTCGAGATAATCCACACTGGCGACTCCTCCTATGACAAGTCGCAGTTTACGGAATGTCTAGACGGATCGAGGACGAATCTCCTGATTCTCAGGTACGGAAACACTGCGGAGACCAAAATACTCGGCAGCGGCTCCGGACAGGTCCAGCCGGACTATGTCTTCTTCTCCCATCTGGAGGAACTGCGCCACAACATAGGCAGTTCTCCTGCGAGAGCCACCATATTGGGTGCCGTCGGGAATATGAGCCGTTTTGCCGGAACCGTGGCCAAGGGAAAGGTCTATATGCCTTTCTGGGGAGAGAAGGCCATCTGGAAGGACGGTACTCTCTCCCGCGCCGAATGACGCGCCTCAGGCGTTGTACTCCTGCCAGGACTTGACAGGCAGTCTGTCAAGAGAGATGCTGCAGAAGGCTTCGATGAATGCGGATGCGAGTCTTGCGTTCGTAATAAGGGGGATGTTGTGGTCGATGGCGCCACGACGTATCCTGTAGCCGTTTGTCAGCTCTCTCTTGCTATGGTTCTTCGGGATGTTGACTATGAGGTCGAACCGGTGGTCGTGTATCATGTCCATCACGTTCGGAACTCCTGCGTCGGATTCCTTTTCGTCAGGCCATCCCACCTCGCTTGCGGCTACACCGTTCTCGTTGAGGAAACGGGCCGTGCCGTGGGATGCATAGACCGTATATCCGGCCTTGACCAGGGCTGCCGCCGCATCGAGCAGGGAAGCCTTCTCCTTGGCGCTTCCCGAGGATATCATTATGCCCTTGTCCTTTGATGGGATATTGTATCCCGTGGCGAGCATGGCCTCGAGAAGGGCCTCCTCGTAGCTGTCCCCTATGCAGCCCACCTCGCCGGTGGAACTCATGTCCACTCCGAGCACGGGATCCGCGTTCTGGAGTCTCGCGAAGGAGAACTGCGAAGCCTTGACTCCGACCCTGTCGATGTCGAAGGCTCCCTTCTGAGCCGGCACCACAGGTGCTCCGAGCATGATTCTCGTCGCAGTCTCGATGAGATTCCTCTTGAGCACCTTGCTGACGAACGGGAACGAACGGGATGCACGGAGATTGCATTCTATCACCTTTATGTCGCGGCCCTTCGCGAGGAACTGGATATTGAAAGGTCCGGAGATATTGAGTTCCCTGGATATGGCTCGGGCGATCTTCTTTATCTGGCGTATGGTCGCGAAAGAGCACTGCTGTGCAGGGAAGACCATGGTGGCGTCACCGGAATGGACACCGGCATATTCGATGTGCTCTGAGATTCCGTATTCCACGACCTCGCCGTTGGATGCTACGCCGTCGAATTCGATTTCGTTGGTTTCCGTCATGAACTGGGATATCACGACAGGATATTCCTTGGATACCTCCGATGCTGCCGCGAGGAAGCGTACAAGTTCGTCGTCGTCGTGACATACGTTCATCGCCGCTCCCGAAAGCACGTACGACGGACGCACGAGCACAGGGTATCCCACCTTTTCAATGAAGCCGCGGACGTCCTCCATGCTGGTCAGGGCGCTCCACTGCGGCTGGTCGATGCCGAGCTGGTCGAGCATTGCCGAGAACTTGCCCCGGTTCTCTGCGCGGTCTATGCTCACGGGCGATGTTCCGAGCACATGGACTCCCTGGCGGTGGAGTTTCATCGCGAGGTTGTTCGGAATCTGACCTCCCACCGAAACGATGACTCCGCCCGGATTCTCGAGGTCTATGATGTCGAGCACCCTCTCGAAGGAGAGCTCGTCGAAATAGAGCCTGTCGCACATGTCATAGTCGGTGGAGACGGTCTCCGGGTTGTAGTTTATCATTATGGACTTGTATCCGAGGCGGCGTGCCGTATTTACGGCATTTACCGAACACCAGTCGAACTCGACGGATGAGCCTATTCTGTATGCACCCGAACCGAGCACAATGACGGATTTCTCGTGCTTGTAGTAGTTGACGTCGTGGCCCTGGGCGGCGTATGTGACGTAGAGGTAGTTGGTCAGTTCAGGATGTTCGCTGGCGACGGTCTCTATCCTCTTCACGCAAGGGAGAATGCCGAGCTGCTTCCTGCGGTTGCGGACGGCCAGGTTCCTCTTTTCCATGTTTCCTTCGCCCTTCAGCACGAAGCGCGCAATCTGGAAGTCGGAAAAGCCGAGGACCTTTGCCTCCCTGAGCACTTCTGCAGGCACGTCCTCCAGTGCGTCGTAGCCTTCCAGCCTGTGCTTGAAGTCCACTATGTTCTTCATCCTCTCTATGAACCAAGGGTCGATCTTCGTGAGTTCGAAGATGCGTTCTATGGCATAGCCCTCCTCGAGAGCCTGGGCGATGGCGAAAATGCGCAGGTCGGTAGGGTTCTCCAGTTCCTCGTCGAGGTTGTCGAAGCGCAGGTGGTCATTGCCCACGAAGCCGTGCATTCCCTGACCTATCATTCTCAGACCCTTCTGGAGCATTTCCTCGAAGCTCCGTCCTATGGACATTATCTCTCCGACCGACTTCATCGACGAACCGAGCTTGTGGCTGACGCCGACGAATTTGCCGAGGTCCCAGCGGGGAATCTTGCATATCATATAGTCGAGTTCCGGAGCCTTGTAGGCAGAATTCGGAGTGCCCATCTCACCTATGCGGTCAAGTGTGTATCCGAGAGCTATCTTCGCTGCCACGAAGGCGAGAGGGTAGCCCGTTGCCTTGGATGCAAGGGCCGAAGAGCGGCTCAGGCGGGCGTTTATCTCGATGATGCGGTAGTCGTCGGTGTCGGCGTTGAAGGCGAACTGTATGTTGCATTCGCCCACTATTCCCAGATGGCGTACGCATTTGACTGTGATGTCCTGGAGCATCTTGACCTGGTCGGGACGCAGCGAGCAGGTCGGAGCCACGACTATAGACTCTCCCGTGTGGATGCCGAGCGGGTCGAAGTTCTCCATCGAAGCCACGGTGAAACAGTGGTCGTTGGCGTCCCTGATGCACTCGAACTCGATTTCCTTCCATCCCTTGAGGGACTCTTCCACAAGGACCTGGGGTGCGAAGGTGAATGCCGATTCGGCAATCTGCCTGAAGCTTTCCTCGTCCCTGCACACTCCGGAGCCGAGTCCGCCGAGGGCGTAGGCAGAGCGTATCATTATCGGATAGCCTATCTTTCTCGCTGCGGCAATAGCGTCCTCCATATTCTCGCAGGCCTGAGATACCGGAACCTTGAGGTCCACCTTGGCGAGTTCCTTGACGAAACGGTCGCGGTCCTCGGTGTTCATTATCGCCTCCACTGAGGTTCCGAGCACCTCCACTCCGTATTCCTCAAGCACACCGCTCGTGTACAGTTCCGTCCCCACGTTGAGGCCGGTCTGTCCGCCCCAGGCGAGCATAATTCCGTCAGGACGCTCCTTCCGGATAATCTGGGTAACAAAAAAGGTATTGACCGGCAGGAAATAGACCTTGTCCGCAATACCTTCACTTGTCTGGATTGTTGCAACGTTCGGATTTATGAGAACGGAACTTATTCCTTCTTCTCTCAGAGCCTTGAGTGCCTGTGAACCTGAATAGTCAAACTCTCCGGCCTGTCCGATCTTGAGTGCTCCGGAGCCGAGCACGAGAACTTTGTTGAGTTTCTTCATTGCCTTGTCTGGGGTGATTGATAAACTCCGCAAAGTTAGTAATTTAATCAGAAAATTTGAAGATTGCTATAAGAAACGTTTCGCGTTCAGGAACTCCCATATTCTGTCGAGCCAGCTGTAGCTGCCGGTTCCGGGAGATGCGGTTTTCTGGAAGCAGTGGGGTCTCAGCGCAAGGGTGTGGAGTTCGCTCTGTATGCCCATGCTCTGCATTTTCTCCCAGGTCTTGACCGAGTTCATCGCAGCCCATCCGTCGCTGTCTCCGTGGATAAGGAGCATGGGAGCAGTGTCGAGGTCGAAGGAGAACTCCGGAACCAGAACGGCATCGTCAGCATTGCCGCCGCCGGAATTCGGCTTCTCGTCCCCGTCGGTGAGTGCGTAGGCCGGGTATATGCCTATGCCCCACTGTACCCTGCAGGAAAGTCTGTCGATATCATCTATTGGGAGATAGGCCTGATGTCTGGAGGACGTGACGCCCATAAGGGTGAGGTGTCCGCCGGCAGAACTGCCCATTATGCCTATCCTTTCCGGGTCGAGTCCATATTCCGCAGCTTTGCTGCGCACGAGTTTGACCGTTCTCTGGAGGTCCTCCCAGGCAGTTGTGTGCTTGGCCAGCCCCTTGGGCCTCGGAGTGCGGTATTTCAGGGTTACCACGGCCATTCCCTTCGAGTTGAGATAGCGTCTTGCCGGGGCGACCTCGAACCAGTCCGGACCGTTCCCCTCATAGCTGCCTCCGGAATAGATTATCTGCACGGCCGTGGTCTTGAGCTCGGCAGGTATGTGCCATTCGATATAGGGCGTGCACTGGTGGTCCTGCCTGTCCGGCATCCTGTCTTCCGGCCAGAGGTTTTCCCTGGCGTATATAGCCCTGTCCGAATCGTCTCCGTAGCGAAGGAAGATATCTTCCTCGGGTTCAGGTCCTCCCATATATCCCATCTGGCGCATGAACTCCACTGCGCGCTCGAAGCAGTAAGCCCCGTGTCCCTTGTCCGGAAGAATGTGTACCTCGGCCGGTATGCCCATGCGCCTGAGCTGACGGTATACCAGTGTGGATCCGTAAGGGGTATAAGGGTCGGCGCCTCCGTGGGTGAGGCACATTGGGCAGGTATGGCTGTCGAAACGGAAGCATGAGCTCAGTTTCACGTCCTTTCCATAGCCCTGTCTTGCCGCCGGGGTACCCCTCTCGCCATCCGTGGTCACGTATGCGGGCGCATTGACTATTGCCCAGTTGATATGGCAGGGGAGCCCGTCTATGGCATCGATCCTTTCATAAGCTGGGGTTTCCGAACTCGTCGCGAGCATAAGCGCGAGGTGGGAGCCGGCTGACATGGATATTGTCCCTATCTTTTCCGGGTCGAAGCCTCTCTTCTCTGCCTGGCTGCGTACGAGTCTCACCGCCCTCTGTCCGTCCTCCCATGCACTCTGATAGATGGGCAGCCCTTCCGGACGCGGGGTTCTGTACACGAAGTTGACGCACTGGAAGCCCAGGGCGGTCAGCTCCCTGTGCCATTTCTCCACCAGACCGACATCGCAGCAACTGTTATAGCCTCCTCCGGAAATGAGAATCATGCATCCTCCGTTCCTGACGGACTCCTCCGGGGCTTCGAACCATTCGAGGTATGCGACCCTGTGCTTCTCCGGGTCGAAGCCCTTTTTCCGGCTTTCATCCGTCATTGCGGCAAACTGGTGGTCCTGCGCATCCGGCATGACAGCTTCGGGCCATATTGCTTCACGTTCATACGCAGAGGCGCCGCAGCCTATGGCCAGCGACGCCAGAATGGAAATCAGTGAAATCATCTTATGCAGTCCATCACTCCGCGGAGGTATCCGACGGATTCAGCCACGCCGGGATGGGGGTTCTGCCAGTTCTTCTCAAATTCCAGCGATACCTTGCCCTCATAGCGTATTTTTCTCAGAGCCTTGACTATAGGTCTGAAGTCCATAGTTCCGCGGCCCATTTCCCAGGTCTGTCCGGCCTTGGTTGCGGCGGTTTCGTCCTTGATATGGATGTCGTATACCCAGTCCCGGTATTTCAGGATGTCCTTCGCTGTATCGTATCCCGAACGGAAGGAGTGTCCGAGGTCCATGCAGCATCCGACTCCGAGCTTCGGGTTTCCGACCTTCTCCACGACCGTCCTGATATCCGGGAACGCTGCCCCGTCGGGTCCATGGGTATGGATTGCGACGCGCACTCCCGTCTGGGCGACTTTTTCCACCACATAGTCCAGGAGTTCATAGTCCGGCACTCCTATGAACATCTCCGCACCGAAGCGGAGGGCATAGGCGAATGCGCGGTCGACCTCCTCGCGGCTCTTCATATATATGGGTCCGAGGGTATAAGGTTCCACGCCGTAGGAGCGGCATTCCGCCTTGAACGCATCCATCTCCTCCACCGTCGCGTCCAGTGGAAGCCACCAGTCCTTGACCGAGAGGTAGTGGATGTCGAGGCTATGGAGCATCTCGAGTGTCCTTTCTATGTCATAGGCCCTGTAGGTATAGCCGGCAACGCCTATCTTGAAATCCTTCGAGCCGCGGGGCTCCTTCATGGTCTGGGCCTGCAGACTCAGCGTTGCCAGAAGAAGCAGGGCAGGAACAAGAGTCCTGAACATGGTTTCAGTTTTCATATCAATTGTGGTTCTTGAATATTACTTATTGGAAAATCAGACAGAGTCCGAACTGTGAGAAGTTGCCAATGCTCCTGAACATTCCGTAGGGGCAGTTGCCCCAGTATCCGCGAACGCCGAGGGCGAAGCGGCTGAAGAACCCGTCCCGTCCCCCGTTGTAGCGTATCCCGGCGAAACCGTTGACAGTGAGAGTGTAAGCATCTCTTGTTGCGGAGGTGGCAGGCGCCCCCTCCTTCGCTGAAAGGTCATAGGCGTAGAGTGCGCGTCCCCTGAGTTCGGCTGAGACTATGCCCTGTATTCCGCACTTTGCCGTTTTCGACTGCCACTGGTACTGCAGATACCACTCCGGGGCGGAAATCGCGGGTCCGTATGATTCCCTGTTTCCGGCGGAATTGGTCTCTTCCCTTGCTGCGGGAACCTGTCCTATGTCTCCGTCCCTTTCCTCCACGAAGTACCATCCGTTCCTTATAAAATATGGTATCATCAGGGCAGCCCTGAAGCTGTGGTACTCCATGCAACGGTTCTCCGGCTCATTCAGGGTAAAGGCGAGTTCGGCGAAGTTGTAGCTCACGTTGACCCTTTTCAGGGCGAAGGCCTCGCTGCTGCGCTGGAGCACCAGTTCGTCCCCGACATGGGTGGATTCGTGCTTGAATGCCTGTAATCTGATGCTGTAGTTCCTTGCGAACCGCTTCTGTCCTTCGCAGTTCCCGCCGTCGCAGCCGAATCGATGGATGAAGGTCAGAGACGGACAGCCGATGCGGTAATCGGTATTGACCACGGCCGACGTGACCTTCTCCGCAATGTCCATCCACAGTGTGGCAGACAGGGGCAGGGTCACGTTCAGTCCGAAACGTCCGTCCCCCAGATCGCCGTTCCAGACAGGCAGGTTCAGTCCGAAGGTGCCGATCGTATGGACCTGATACCGTCCGCCGCTCTTTCCGTAATCGTATGCGGGGTTCATCGACACTGCGCTGATGTCCAGACGGGCGTGTTCCGGGTGCATGTCCGCGTACATGGGCTGCCCGTACGGGGCCCATCCGAACCAGCCGTTTCCCGCCACCGAAGGCAGGGAGGCCAGCATCGTCACAATCGACAATATGACAGTCTTCGGTTTCACTGTTGCTCAAGTGATTCTTTGCGCTTTGCCGAGCTCTGAAGAGCCCTTCCGGCGGTAGGCTCGGATCAGAGGGTGATGTTGAGGGCGAGCTCAATCATATTCCTCAGCCCCGTCTGTCTCTCCTGAGGGGTGAGTTCCTCGTGGGTCACGACATTGTCTGAAACGGAAAGGATGGTGAGAGCCTTCTTTCCGGCCATGGCGGCGTTGATGTAGAGACCGTATGCTTCCATCTCGACGCCGAGTACGCCGAGTTTCGCCCAGTCGGTCTTGCTGCTGGAGCCGTAGAATGCATCCGAAGCCATCACGTTGCCGGCTTCATACTCCAGGCCCATCTTCTCTGCCGTTTCTGCTGCCTTCCTGAGAAGTCCGAAGTCGGCGACAGGGGAGAAGTGCCGGTCTATGCCGAGGGTCTCCCCGTAACTGGAGTCGCTGCAGGAGGCCTGTGCGAGAATGATGGAGCCGAGTTTTGTCTCCGGCCTGAGGGCGCCGCAGGTCCCCACCCTTATGATATTCTCCACTCCGTAGAAGTTGAAGAGCTCATACGAATAGATGGCAATGGACGGGATGCCCATTCCGTGGCCCTGGACAGAAATCCTCCTGCCCTTGTATGTGCCCGTATATCCGAGCATTCCCCTGACCTCGTTGTAGAGGACGGGATTTTCGAGATAGTTCTCGGCGATGAATTTTATGCGCAGAGGGTCGCCGGCCATTATGACCGTAGGCGCGATGTCTCCGTATCTGGCCGCATTGTGCGGTGTAGGCGTATTGTTCTTCTCCATATTATTGTTCATTTGTTAATATCCAAAAATGGCCGTACAACCTACAAATATAGGAAATACGGCCACATTCTTCAAATTGATGTGAAGCTACATAAAAATGTAGCGCAGCACGAAGAGCGCTGCCAGTATCCACATCATCACGCTGATTTTCTTGAACTTGCCGGAGCAGGCATTGACGAGCACGTAAGCAATCATTCCGAGCATGATTCCGTGCGAGATGCTGTATGACAGAGGCATGAGCACCATCGTGAGGAAGGCCGGGATGGCCTCGGAGTAGTCATCCCACTCGATCTCCTTGACAGGACTGCACATCATCACGCCGACGATGACCAGAATAGGTGCGGTTGCGGCGCTCGGGATGGCGAGGAAGATAGGAGAGAAGATGAGAGCTATCGCGAAGCATACGGCAATCACGAAGGAGGTGAGGCCGGTGCGCCCGCCCTCGGCAACGCCGGATGCGCTCTCTATGTAGGTCGTGGTGGTCGAGGTACCGAAGCATGCTCCCGCGGTGGTGGCGACTGCGTCGGCCATGAGAATCTTGCTGACTCCGTCGACGTTGCCGTCCTTGTCGACCATTCCGGACTTGACCGATACTCCGACAACGGTTCCGATGGTGTCGAACATATCTATGAACAGGAAGGTGAACACTACCACGAGCATATCCACGGACAATATCTCATTCCAGGCGAACTGGCAGAAGATAGGGGAGAGGGACGGTGCCTTGGACACTATGCCGCCGTAGGTGGTGATGCCCAGAGGAATGCCTATTATCGTAATCGCGAGTATGGATATGAGCATGCCGCCGCGTACCTTGAGTATGCAGAGCACACCGGTCAGGACTATGCCCAGGAGCGCCAGAAGAACGGAGCTGTCCTTGAAATTGCCCAGGGCTACCGAAGTCGCGGAGTCGCTGACTATGATGCCGGCGTTGCGCAGCCCTATGAACGCTATGTAGAGGCCTATGCCGACGCCTATGGCCTTCTTCATTCCGACCGGAATGGCCTTGACTATGAGTTCGCGTACCTTGGTGAGGGTGAGCAGGATGAAGATGACTCCTTCAATGAGTATGGCGGTGAGGGCGAACTGCCAGCTGTAGCCCATGCCGAGGCATACGGTGTATACGAAGAAGGCGTTCAGGCCCATTCCCGGTGCAAGTCCGAACGGTTTCTTGGCGTAGACGGACATCACGAGGGTTCCGACTATTGCAGCGAGTGCAGTTGCGGTGAAGACTGCGTCTGTCGGCATGCCGTTTCCGGCGAGGGCGGAGAATATGCCCGGGTTGACGGCGAGTATGTACGCCATCGTGAGGAAGGTGGTGAGTCCCGCGAGAATCTCGGTCCTGACCTTGTGCTTGCCCGCTTCAAAGCCGAAGAGGGTCTTTCCTGCCTTCGCGCAGAAGGCTCTTACGTCTGTTGCCATATTGTTATGTGTGGTTCAGCTGATGACTTGACTGTGCTCAGAAAGTGTACTTGAGCGCGAGGGTAGGGATTGCGTAGAAACCGGTGCCGACGAAGTTGTTGCTCAGCTCGACCTCCGTTCCGACGCTCAGGTGGAACTTTTCGAGACCTTTGAGTGCATGGAGGTTGAACCAGAACTGAGGCTCGGAGAGGAAGATGAAGTCCGTGCCGTCGCCCTTGCTGTCGCCCTTTGCGCCCAGCTGCCAAGGCCTGTTCTCCATCCAGAAGTCAGCGAAGCCGCTGAAGAGGAACATGTCCTTGAAGAAGTGCCAGTTCCACACCCCGGTGAGCTGGAAGTTGTGCATATTCTTGAGGTTCCCCGGAATCACCTTGTACATTGCGGTGAGGGAAGCGGTGAACGAGTAGTCCTTGTTGTGGAAGGAGTAGGTCGGTCCGAAGAGCCAGCAGTCGCTGTAGCTGCCCGAGTAGCGGTCGAGTCCGCCGTTGTACTCGATATGTGCGGAGAGACCGGCGAGCTTGGTGTCGCCCCAGAAGCATAGTTCGCGGGAAATCTCCCAGTATGCGCCGCGTATTCCGTTCTTTCCTGCGGCATTGCCTCCGCCGTAGTCGAGGTCGATGAAGAAGAAGTTGCTTCCGAATCTGTCACCGTTCCAGTGTTCCACCGTAGTGGTGAGCACCTGACGCGCTGCGCCGTCCTTTGAGAGGTCTGCCTTTTTCCCGGCAGGGTTGTGGTAGAATGCGCGGCCGAAGTCGTAGTGGAGTTGGACATTGGTCTGCGCGGAAAGGGTTGCGGATGCGGCTATGAGCAGAATAGCCGCCAGAATTGATTTGGACTTCATAAAATTGAACTATAACTTGAAAATGAGTGATTCGAAAAAAGCGAGGGATGACTCAAAGGTCTTTTGGTCATCCCCCGAACCGTCATTGCGGTCAGTCAGCTATCTTGTCGAACAGGGCAAGTGTAATTTCATTCTCTCTGACGACTATTTTCGCGTCCTTGTAGCTGTGCTTGTTTGCCGCAAGGACGACTTCCTTGTCGCCGGCTTTGCTGATTGCCTCCTGGAGCCTGCTGATGAGTTCTGATGCTTTCATGTTATCTCAATTTTGTGGTTAAAATTCAATTTCCACTAATGTAAGGAGATTTTTTTACAAATGAAACCCATCAGCTCGCATTCTTGCGGCTTCAGTGTGGGCGAGGCTTTGGGGTGCCTCTTAGATATCGCTGATTTTAAACGGATTATATGAGATATGTCCGTCGTAGACATCGATTTGTTCGAAGGCCTTGATTTTCTTTACGACTATTGCTGTCACAGGCAGGATTACGATTTCGTACAGTGTTTTCACCACGACCTGGGTCAGCATCAGTCCCAATAGTCCGCGAAGGGGCAGAAGTCCTCCGAAGGCGATGGGGAAGAAGATGAGGGAGTCGGCGGTTTCTCCGGCGAGGGATGAGAGTATCGCTCTCCAGCCGAAGCCGCGTCCTTTCTGGAGCACCTTCATCCTTGACATCACCCAGGCGTTAACCGTGGAGCCGCAGATGAATGCGAGAAGGGAGCCCGCCATCACTCTCGGTACGAGTCCGAAGAGCATGTTGAAGGCGTCTGCTGCGGCGTAGCTGTCCTCGTACATAGGTTTCGGAAGCAGGGTGACAAGCTGTGAGCAGAGGGTCACGAAGAAGCACATCACGAAGCCCATCCAGATGACGAGCCTTGCTTTCCTGTAGCCGTAGACTTCGGTTAGGCAGTCGTTCAGGATGTATGAAACCGGAAAGATTACCACTCCTCCTGTAAGTTGGAGGGATGTTTTGCCCACCTGCCAGAGGCGTGGCTCGAAAATGTTGGAGGCGATGAGGCAGACGCAGAAGGCTACTGCCATCCAGACGAAGGTCACGGACAGGCGTACCTGTCCTTCAGTTTTTTTGTTTTCTGTCATTGTTTCTTGTTTTTTCAGTGGTTCCAAGCACACTTGACCGGACGCCCGTCCGATCTCGGCGACAAAGGTAGCATTATTGCTCCATCCTCCAAAAATTTTCTGCAGCCGCCTCATCGGCCGGCGACAGATAGCCTCAGCCGTCCGCTCCGTGGGCTTATCATATTTTGGATGATATGTAAATATTTAAAAACCATTTTATTAGATAGGGTGTAAAACAAAATTTGCTGTGAATGACAAAACTCTGTAGTTTTGCACTTGACATGTCAGAACACAAGAGCAACAGCTTTAGGGAATGGTAGAAACTCAGGTGCAGGATTTTTCAAGGCCGGCATACAACCATGTATCTGTCGATTGCGTGGTTCTGGGATATGACGGCAGCAGGATGAATGTGCTCCTTATCAGACGCAGCGGAGAGGAGGCGGGAGAGGCGTTCCACGACATGAAACTTCCGGGGAGCATCATCAACATGGATGAGGATCTGGATGATGCGGCGAGGAGGGTGCTGTTTGCGCTGACCGGTCTCAAGAAAGTGGAACTGATTCAGTTCAAGGCCTTCGGCTCGAAGGACAGGACCAAGGACCCGAAGGATGTCCATTGGCTTGAAAGGGCTCATAGACTGAAGGTGGACCGCATAGTGACGATAGCCTATCTTTCCCTTGTGAAGATTGACAGGACAATCAGCGACTTCAACGGTTATGAGGCCCTGTGGGTTCCCCTCGACGAGGTTCCCCGTCTGGCTTTCGACCACAACATAATAGTGCGCGAGGCTGAGGCGAGGGTGAGGGAACTTGTGAGGATGGATCCGTCGATGATGTTCCGCCTTCTGCCGAGAAGGTTCACGGCCTCCCAGCTGAGGGTAGTGTACTGCCTGCTCACCGGAACGGTCATAGATGCCCGCAATTTCTACAAGAAGCTGGCGGTCATGCCTTATGTGCTTCCGCTTGACCAGGTCCAGACGGCAGTGGCGCACAGGGCGGCGAGGTACTATGTCTTCGACCGCAAGAAGTACTCATCGCACAGGCTGTAAGTAATCTTCAAAAAATCAATAATATCATGTATCTCCTGGGTTACGACATCGGAAGTTCTTCCGTGAAAGCGAGCATCGTCGAAGTCGCGACGGGCAAATGTACTGCATCGGCCTTCTATCCCAAGTCCGAGGCGCCAATCATCTCCGCGAAGCCCGGCTGGGCGGAGCAGGACCCTCAGATGTGGTGGGACAACCTCAAACTTGCGACAAGGGAAGTCCTCTCACATATCCCGGATTCCTCCGACATCAAGGCCATAGGCATCTCATACCAGATGCATGGTCTCGTCTGCGTGGACAAGGACGGTAAGGTTCTCCGTCCGTCTATCATCTGGTGCGACTCCCGCGCCGTTCCCTACGGCAACAGGGCCTTCTCCGAACTTGGTCCCGAAACCTGTCTCTCCCGCCTTCTGAACTCTCCGGGAAACTTCACGGCGGCAAAGCTCGCCTGGGTCAAGGAGAACGAGCCCGAGATTTTCGAAAAGACAGACAGGATAATGCTCCCGGGCGACTGGATTGCGATGAAGCTTACCGGAACTTGCTGCACCACGGTCAGCGGCCTTTCCGAGGGTATGTTCTGGGATTTCAAGGAGAACCGTCCCGCATCTTTCCTTCTGGACCATTTCGGTTTCGGCGAGTCCATCATTCCGGAAATAGTGCCGACCTTCGGCGACCAGGGCCGCGTCAGCGCGTCAGCGGCTGCGGAACTGGGCCTTGCGGAAGGAACCCCGGTAACGTACAGGGCCGGAGACCAGCCTAACAATGCGCTCTCCCTCAATGTGTTCAATCCGGGCGAAATCGCTTCGACAGCCGGAACCTCCGGAGTCGTGTACGGTGTCAACGGCAGTGTCAACTACGATCCGAAGTCGAGGGTCAATACCTTCGCCCACGTCAACCATAGCGCAGAGAATCCGCGTCTGGGAGTGCTTCTGTGCATAAACGGCACAGGTATTCTGAACTCGTGGATGAGGAGGAACATTGTTCCAGAGGGTGTCTCCTATGCGGAGATGAACAGCATTGCTGCCCGCGCGCCTCAGGGGTGCGACGGACTCAGCGTGCTTCCTTTCGGCAACGGGGCTGAGCGCATGCTCGGAAACAGGGAGGCAGGATGCCGGCTCTGCGGTCTGGACTTCAACCGCCACGGACTGGAACACATGCTCAGGGCTGCCCAGGAGGGCATAGTCTTCTCGTTCATGTACGGAATGGAGATAATGAAGGGAATGGGTATGGACATTACGAAAATCCACGCCGGCAAGGCGAATATGTTCCTCAGCCCTATATTCCGCAGCACTCTCTCCGACATCAGCGGCGCGACTATAGAGCTGTTCGACACCGACGGGTCGGTCGGCGCGGCGAAGGGTGCCGGCATGGGCGCGGGCATCTACAGCGACAACAATGATGCATTCTCTACACTTGTCCTCCTCGAAAGAATAGAACCTGCACGAAGCACGGCGCTCGAAGACGCGTATGCACGCTGGAAGGATGAGGTCTCGAAGATTCTCTGAATGCAATATCCTTCGTAAAGTAAGATACACAGAAAACTGACACTCAGAATAACAATCAAAATCATAAGACAATGGCAAAACAGTATTTCCCGCAGATCGGTAAGATTCCGTTCGAGGGCCCTCAGAGCAAGAATCCTCTCGCATTCCATTATTATGAACCGCAGCGCGTGGTCCTCGGAAAGACCATGGAGGAGTGGCTCCGTTTCGCGATGGCATGGTGGCACACTCTCGGCCAGGCTTCCGGCGACCAGTTCGGAGGTCCTACCCGCAGTTACGAATGGGACAAGGCGGAGTGCCCTGTACAGAGGGCTAAGGACAAGATGGATGCTGGCTTCGAGATTATGGAGAAACTCGGCATCAAGTTCTTCTGCTTCCACGATGTGGACCTGGTCGAGGAGGCCGACACGATTGAGGAGTACGAGGCACGCATGAAGGCGATAACCGACTATGCGCTCGAGAAGATGAAGGGCACTGACATCAAGCTCCTCTGGGGCACGGCAAACGTGTTCAGCCACAAGCGCTATATGAACGGCGCCGCCACCAACCCGGATTTCGCAGTCGTTGCTCGCGCTGCCGTCCAGATAAAGACGGCCATTGATGCGACCATCAAGCTCGGAGGTCAGAACTATGTGTTCTGGGGCGGCAGAGAAGGTTATATGAGCCTGCTCAACACCCAGATGCAGCGTGAGAAGGACCACCTCGCAAATATGCTCAAGGCGGCCCGCGACTATGCCCGTTCCAAGGGCTTCACCGGCACCTTCCTCATTGAGCCGAAGCCTATGGAGCCGACCAAGCACCAGTATGACGTGGACACCGAGACCGTTATAGGTTTCCTCAAGGCACACGGACTCGAGAAGGACTTCAAGGTCAATATCGAGGTCAACCATGCAACCCTCGCAGGTCATACGTTCGAGCATGAGCTTGCTGTGGCCGTGGACAACGGAATGCTCGGGTCGATCGATGCCAACAGGGGCGATGCCCAGAACGGCTGGGATACCGACCAGTTCCCTGTCGACACTTTCGAACTTACCCAGGCCATGCTCCAGGTAATACGCAACGGCGGTCTCGGAACAGGCGGTTCCAACTTCGACGCCAAGCTCCGCCGCAATTCCACCGATCCGGAGGATATCTTCATTGCCCATATCTGCGGTATGGATGCAATGGCAAGGGCCCTGCTCAATGCGGCAGCCATAGTTGAGGAGTCTCCTATTCCTCAGATGGTCAAGGATCGCTACGCATCCTTCGATTCAGGAGAGGGCAAGCGTTTCGAGGAAGGCGGAATGAGCCTCGAGGAACTTGTGGACTACGCAAGGAAACACGGGGAGCCGGCCCAGACAAGCGGAAAGCAGGAGCTTTACGAAACCCTTCTGAACATGTACAGCAGATAAGAATCTGAGTAAAATTTATTAATTTTGCGGTCGGTCGGCAACAAGCGGATTGCCGGCCGGCTTTTTGTCCTGTACACGTCAAAAACGGCTATGACCTTTCTTGCCCTTTTCGGTTTCCTGAACATGACCATAGCGGATATTCTTGATATCCTGCTGGTTGCGGTGATAATATACCTTGTGTTCCGCTGGATCAGAGGGACCTCGGCGATGAGCATATTCGTGGCCATACTTTCGCTTTATGTCATAAGGGTGACAGTGGCAGCCCTCAACATGAAGCTGATGACCACGATGATGAAGACCGTGCTCGACGTGGGAGTGCTTGCGCTCATCGTGATTTTCCAGCCCGAGATCCGCCGCGCCCTCATTTCCCTGGGCAACCGCTACCGCAATGTCTCCAGCCCGTTGCTGAAGAAGGTGCTGAATCTCGGCGACAAAAAGATAGGAACCAATGTGGTTCAGGAGGTCACTGAGGCCTGCCGCTCAATGGCGGAGAGCCGTACGGGAGCGCTCATAGTCTTTCCTTACTCCAATTCGCTCGAGGATATCGAGGAGACAGGCGACAAGGTCGATTCGATAGTCAACAGGCGCATAATAATGAATCTGTTCTTCAAGAATTCCCCGCTCCACGACGGGGCTGTAATCATAGATAACGGACGTGTGGCCGCGGCCAGATGCACCCTTCCGGTGACGGAGAGGACGGATATACCTGCGAGCTATGGAATGAGGCACAAGGCTGCGATAGGACTCACTGAACAGACGGATGCCGGGGTGATAGTCGTCTCCGAGGAGACAGGGCGCATCACCTGGTTCAGGGGAGGGAACTCCACGGCAATAGGAAACATCAACGAACTCAAGCTCATATTGGACAGTGACTACAACGGAAGACAGGGCGACTGAGAGGCTGGAGCGGAAACTGCAGTTCGACAGGATAAGGACGGCGGTGGCTGACCGTTGTTCCACGGAGTATGCGTCATACCGCGCATCTTCGGAGCGGTTCTCCTCCGATGTGAGGGAAATACGCAGGAGGCTCACACTTACCGATGAGATGAGGCTGATATTGATGTTCGAGGACAATTTCCCGACGGGAGGATTCATCGACTGCCTTGACTTCCTGAAGCCGCTCCGCACCGAGGGAAACAGCCTTGACCTGATGTCCCTTGGAAAGCTCAGGACCATGCTGGACACGCTCCGCAAGGTGGTGTCCTTCTTTGTCTCGATGAAGGACGGCATTTACCCCGCGCTCAAGAGGATGTCCTCTTCGGTTATGGCCTTTCCCGAGGTCCAGAGAAGGATAGACCTTATACTCGACCGCTACGGCAATGTGAGGGATACGGCTTCGGACGCCCTCTAT
Organism: Bacteroidales bacterium; assembly: GCA_016293535.1. GTDB lineage: Bacteria > Bacteroidota > Bacteroidia > Bacteroidales > UBA932 > Cryptobacteroides. The sequence goes on from JAEDEB010000023.1 coordinate 26,407, forward strand.
TCCATACGCAAGTCCCTCCAGGAGAAGGAGGGAGCCATCTCCAGGAAGATGAACGCGGTTCTGCGACGCGCCAGGGAAGAGGGCATAGTCGATGCCGATGCCGCGATTACCGTCAGGGACGGAAGGATGCTCATACCTGTGCCTTCCGCCAACAAGCGCAAGCTCAACGGTTTCATCTACGATGAGTCCGCGACGGGGAAGACCTCCTTCATAGAGCCGGCCGAGCTTGTGGAGATTGACAACGAAATAAAGGAACTCCAGTTCGCCCAGCAGAGGGAGATACTCAGGATACTGGTCGAATTCAGCGACTTCCTGCGTCCATATATACCCGACATTCTCAAGGCGGCCTTTTATCTTGGCGAACTCGATTTCATAATGGCGAAGGCCCAGCTTTCGCTGGACTACATAGCGGGTATGCCAGTGATTTCCGAGAACGGGGAGATGAACCTGCGCAAGGCTCGCCACCCTCTGCTCGAACAGGCACTCAGAAGCGAGAAGAAACAGATAGTGCCGCTGACGGTCACCCTCACCCCCGACAAGCGCATACTTCTGATTTCCGGACCCAATGCCGGAGGAAAGTCGGTGTGTCTCAAGACTGTGGGCTTGCTCCAGTATATGTTCCAGTGGGGTATGCTCATACCGACATCGGAGACCTCCGAGATGATGGTCTTCGACAGGATAATGGTCGATATCGGTGATGACCAATCCCTCGACAACGACCTCAGCACCTATTCATCCTTCCTCGGGAATATGAGGGATATGGTCGCGAAGGCGGATGGGCGCACCCTGATACTCATCGATGAATTCGGAAGCGGAACGGAACCGGCGGCTGGCGGCGCGATTGCGGAAGCCCTGCTCGCGGAGTTCGACAGCCGCGGAGTCTATGGGGTCATAACGACCCACTATACCAATCTCAAGCTCTATGCTTCGGGCCAGAACGCAGTCCTGAACGGGGCGATGATGTTCGATGTCAAGAACATAGCCCCGATGTTCCAGCTCGAGATGGGACTCCCCGGCAATTCCTTCGCCTTCGAACTGGCAAGGAAGATGGGGCTACCCGAGTCCGTCATAAAGGATGCGGAGTCACGGGCGGGGGAGGAGTTCGTGGGCATAGAGCGCAACCTCCGCAAGATAGCCAGGAACAGGAAGGTCCTCGACGAAAAGCTCGAGAGGATACGCAATACGGACAGAACCCTCGAGAGCATCACGGAGAAATATCAGAAGGAACTCAAGGACATCAAGCAGCTGAAGAAGGAGATACTCGACAAGGCCAGGGCCGAAGCGGCTGAAATCATCGCAGGGGCCAACCGCCAGGTCGAGAACACCATAAGGACCATAAGGGAAAGGCAGGCAGAAAAGGAATCCACGAAGGAGGCCCGTCAGGAACTGCAGAACTTCCTCGGGGCCTTTGCCGCAAAGAAGGAGCAGGAACAGAAGGAGAAGGACGAGTACATTGAGAAGAAGATAGCCCAGCTGGATGCCAGGCGTGAGAGGCAGAAGGCCCGCCGTCAGCAGAAGGCCGATATGAAGGAACAGGAGGACGCCCGTCGTATCGAGGAGGAACAGGCAAGGATGGAGGCTTTCCGAAACGCTCCCCTGAAGGTGGGCGAGAAGGTCCGTGTAAAGAGCAACGGAATGGTGGGAGAGGTCACGCGCGTGTCCGCAAAGGCGGTGACAGTCAACATCGGGAGCATCACCAGCAAGGTCCAGCCCCAGATGCTTGAGAGAATTACCGCGAATGAGTACAAGGCGAGCGTCCGCGAGAGTTCCAGGCCCGTTTCGATGGTTAATCTGGGCGCAAGCATAGCTGAGCGCAAGCTGAACTTCTCGACGGAGCTCGACGTGCGCGGAGAGAGGGTGGGTGACGCCCTTGACAGGGTATCCCGATTCGTGGATGACGCCATAATGCTGAACGTGGGTTCCGTGCGCATTATCCACGGAAAAGGAACAGGAGCCCTCAGGGAAGAGATTCAGAAATTCCTGAGGACCGTACCGGACATATCTTCGGTTGACGACGAGAGCATACAGCTCGGCGGCACCGGTGTGACGATAGTGAAATTCGACTGAGAAATATGGATAATAGACAGGAGACGGGACGTAGGGGAGAAGAGCTTGCCTGCCGATATCTGACAGAATTGGGACATACTGTACTGGCGCGCAACTGGCGCAGCGGACACCTGGAAATTGACCTGGTTTCGCTCTCCGGCGATGGAATACATTTTGTAGAGGTTAAAACCCGCCGCCCGCCGCTTCAGGCGGAGCCCCAGGACAACGTGACAGGAAAGAAACAGAACCGTATTTGCAAGGCGGCGAACGCCTTCCTGAACAAGGTGGACATTCCTTATGTCAGGGATGCGGAGTGCCATTTCGACGTCGTGGCTGTCACTTTGGAAGAAACGGGACCGAGGGTCGTATACATCCCTGATGCATATTACCCGATTTTCGTATGAACCACATAATAACAACGATGAACAATAAATATTGCGTAATTGTCGCCGGAGGTGCCGGCACCAGACTATGGCCATTGAGCAGGGCTTCTTTTCCGAAACAGTTCCTCGAGGTGATGGGGACGGAAAAGACTTTTCTCCAGCTTACCTATGAACGCTTTTGTACCATAGTTCCACCCGAGAACATACTTGTAGTGACTATAGAGAAGTACAGATCCATCGTGGAGTCCCAGCTCCCCGACCTTCCCCCGGAGAACCTTCTGCTCGAACCTTACGCCAGAAGCACGGCTCCGGCAGTCGCCTACGCCGCATACACCCTCTTCAAAAGGAATCCGGAAGCAACGATGGTGGTAACTCCTTCCGACCACGTCATAGAAGAACTTTCCTCCTATAGGGCTGACATACTCAGCGCACTCGAATTCGCGTCGCGGAACAATGTCCTCGTGACCCTCGGCGTCCAGCCGACTCGCCCGGATTCGAACTTCGGTTACATCCAGGCTGTCGGCGGCCGCGATGCATTCCGGGGCGGCGACCCCCTTCCGGTCAAGACCTTTACCGAGAAACCTGACATTGAAATTGCCAAGGCCTTCATTGAAACCGGCGAGTTTCTCTGGAATTCCGGCCTCTTCGTATGGCAGGCTTCCGTCATCATTTCCGAACTCGAAAAACTCATGCCTCAGCAGTCAGGCTGGTTCGAGGGCTGGCAGGATGCGATAGGCACCCCGAAGGAGAAGGAGTTCATTTCGCGTGCATACAGCGGATGCGAAAAGGCGGCAATCGATACCGGCGTGATGGAAAAGACCTCCATCGCCTGGGTGTATCCGGCTGAGTTCGGATGGGCAGACCTGGGTGCATGGGCATCCATCTACGACTACATCCCCAAGGATGATTCGGGCAATGCCGTTTTCTGCGGAGGCGCCATCTCCGAGGACGGCGAGGGCAATATCCTGATTTCCTCCGACAAGGGAAAGCTCATAGCCGTGAGCGGGCTCTCCGACTACATGGTCATAGACTCGGGCGATGTTCTTCTCGTCTGCCCGCGCAATAGCGGACGCTATCAGGAAATGCTCTCCAA
>JAEDEB010000090.1 GCA_016293535.1 Bacteroidales bacterium
GCTGCAGTGGCTGGATCCACCACGCTTCCCACTCCCACTATCATTCCCGGAAGCTCCCTGTTCGCAAACTTTACCAGTTCGGCAAAAACCTCCTGGGCGAAATCCCCGCGGTTTGTAAATTCGAAAGCCCTCACGCCGCCCTCATAGCAGGCCTTGAGAACATTCTTGGATATTTCCGCATCCGCATTGTAAAAGACAGGCACCATACCTGTCTCCTTCATAGTCTTTATGACTTCAGCTTTACTGTATCTTGCCATATCTGTCAATAAATTGATACTATCTCTGAACGCGTCCGTTCGCATTTCCTCCCGCGAGGCTGAGCACCTCCGCCTCGCTCACAAGATTGAAGTCCCCGTTGACAGTATGCTTGAGAGCCGAAGCGGCAACTGCAAACTCGAGAGCTGAAGCCTGGTCGCCCGGATACTTGAGCATTCCGTGGATGAGACCTCCGGAGAAGGAATCTCCGCCGCCAACCCTGTCGATGATAGGGTTGATTTCATATCTCTTGGACTGGTAGAACTCCTTGCCGTCAAAGATAAGGGCCTTCCAGCCGTTGAAAGTCGCCGAATAGGACTCGCGGAGCGTGGATACCACATACTTGAATCCGAACTCCTTCATCATCTGCCTGAAGATGCCCTCGTAGCCGGCGGCATCCGTATTGCCGGCCTCGACATCCGCATCCGGCTTGAAACCGAGGCAGAGCTCGGCATCCTCCTCGTTTCCTATGCACACGTCCACATATTTCATCAGCGGACGCATCACCGAAATCGCCTTTTCCGAAGTCCATAGCTTCTTGCGGAAATTCAGGTCCACTGAAACAGTCACTCCGTGGCGCTTTGCAGCCTCGCAGGCGAGCCTGGTCAGTTCTGCTGCCCTGTCGGAAATCGCCGGGGTGATTCCGGACCAGTGGAACCAGCTTGCTCCCTCCATGATGGCGTCGAAGTCGAAATCCTCGGGAAGAGCCTCTGCGATGGAAGAATGCGCGCGGTCGTAAATAACCTTGGACGGACGCATCGATGCACCCGTCTCGGCGTAGTACAGACCCACGCGGCTTCCGCCCCTGCTGATGAACGAGGTGTCGACACCGTAACGGCGAAGCGCATTGACCGCAATCTGTCCTATCTCGTGAGAAGGAAGTTTTGAAACGAAATACGCATCGTGTCCATAGTTTGCAAGGCTCACCGCAACGTTGGCCTCGCCGCCGCCGGGGATGATTCTGAATGATTCTGTCTGTATGAATCTGTCATTGCCCTCAGGGCTGAGTCGGAGCATGATTTCTCCAAGGGTTACCACTTTTGCCATTTGAAAATCGAGTTATGTGCTGCAAAAATAGTTTATTTTCCCGAATTCCGTGCGCGTTCACGAAATTGTTTTGTATAATTGTTCCGTATATTTGCGGACAATATGGAAAGCAAGAGTAAGACCATCCTTGATGTAGCGCGTCTGGCAGGTGTCTCGAAAGGCACAGTGGACAGGGTTCTCCACAATCGCGGAGAGGTGTCGGCCAAGAGCGCGGCAAAGGTTCGCGCGGCCATAGAACAGCTGAACTATGAGCCCAATCTGTACGCATCGCTCCTGGCATCGCGAAGGGAGAGAGCCATTGCGTGCGTGATGCCGAGATACACCCCCGGCGAATACTGGGAGAAGATACACCTCGGAGCTATGGCCGGAAGCGAAGATGTATCGTCGATGGGAATAAGGATAACCGAATACTACTACGACCAGTACAATCTCGCATCCTTCAGGAATGCCTGCAACGAGGTTCTCGAAGCCGCTCCTGCGGGAGTGATACTGCCCCCCCTGTTCAAGACCGAGACAATGTCGTTCGTGCGCCAGCTCAAGGACAGGAACATCCCTTATGTATATGTGGATACGAGGATAGAGGACGAGAACTATCTGGCCTACATAGGGATGCCGATGTACAAGAGCGGCTACCTCTGCGCGAGCCTCCTGACCCAGCGTTTCAGCCGCGAGGATGTGGGGAAGATTGCAGTGATAAGGATACGCAGGGACAAGACCGGCCAGTCCGACCCTACGGCAAGCCGCCGCGAAGGATTCATGGACTATATTTCGGAGAACTACCCTGACTGCGAAGTGGACCAGGTGTTCATCACTCCGTCCGACGAAGAGGGCACGTATTCCACCCTGAAAGAGTATTTCAGCCTCAATCCCGATGTCCGCCATATTGTGATGTTCAATTCCAGGGTCCATCTCATCTCCCGTTTCCTCCGTGACCACCGCGACGAGGGATGGACGGTGGTAGGTTTCGACGACCTTGAAAAGAATATAGAGATGCTCAAGGACGGAGTCCTCAGCATACTCATTGCCCAGCATACGGAAAAGCAGTCCAGGGATGCCGTCAACATCCTTTCCGACCACATCATGGTCCACAAGGTTCCGGCCAACCGCGACAACTATGTCCACATGGACATACTCACAGCCCTGAACATCGAAAACTACTGACACCCGGAATCGGACAGGCGGGAAACGCCGGGGCTGGCGGAAAACGCCGGACATGGCGGGAAACGCCGGAGCTGGCGGACGGTTGCCAGACGCAGATTAAGTGAGGGTGGCTGTCGGTCTCAAGACCTTCAGCCACCCTCACCCGTGATCAAATCTTATGGTATCAATAGGGTTTGCTACAGTATTGTCGCGACTGCCTCCCTCATGCCCTTCTCCTGTATCAGGGCAAGGTCTTCCGCAAGAAGTGCAGTCAGACCAGGAATCCTGTTGAGATCCTCGCCCCATATATATTCGTCGGCGAGCACCCCTTCCGCAACCTTGGACACGTCACCCGTAGCCCAGAGAGCCTTGAGGCTTTCCATAATCTTCGCATCGTCGTTAGGAACGATCTCTACATCTCCCCTCTTGCCACCCTTGTAATAGGTGCATATAGCCGCGAGTCCGAATACCAGACCGGCCGGAAGTACGCCCTTGCGCTCAAGATACACCTTCACACCCGGAAGGTCGCGTGTCTTGTACTTAGGGAAAGAGTTGAGCATTATGCTGGTTACGAAATGTTTCACGAACGGGTTGACGAAGCGGTCCTTTACGTCGTCAGCGAACTTGACAAGTTCCTCCTTCGGGAGATTGAGGGTTTCCATAAGTTCCTCATACATGACCTTGTTCACGAACTTGCCAACGATCTCGTCCTCGCAGCACTCACGTACGGTGTCGAGCCCGGAGAGATAACCCACAGGGCTGAGCACGGTGTGAGGACCGTTCAGGAGCGTCACCTTCCTCTCGTGGTACGGAGCCTCGGAAGGCACGAAGAGCACGTGGAGTCCCGCCTTGTCTGCCGGGAACTCCGCAGCTACCGACTGAGGAGCCTCAATCACCCAAAGATGGAAGATCTCCGCCTTGTCGAGGAGATTGTCCTGATATCCTACCCTCTCGCAGAGCTGGGCTGCAGTATCACGCGGATATCCCGGAACGATGCGGTCCACGAGTGTGCTGTACACGCCGCAGGCATTCTCGAACCAGTTGGAGAAATCCTCTCCAAGTTCCCACAGTTTTATATACTGACGTATGCACTCCTTGAGATGCTTTCCGTTCTCGAAGATGAGCTCGCAAGGGAAGATTATGAAACCCTTGCCCATATCGCCCTTGAAATGTTCGTAGCGATGATAGAGCAGCTGCACGAGCTTGCCCGGATAGGAAAGCGCCGGCCTGTCGCTGAACTTGCAGGACGGATCGAAGGCTATTCCCGCCTCTGTGGTGTTGGAAATGATGAACCTCATCTGTGGCTGCTCGGCCAGGGCCAGATAGTCCTCGAAATCGCGATAAGGATTCACTCCCCTGCTCACGACATCGATCAGCTCGACGGAATCCACCGCTTTGCCCTCGTCTATGCCCTGAAGATTGAGGTGATAGAGGCAGTCCTGCTCGTTGAGCATGTCCACCATACCCCTGTCGATAGGCTGAACAAGGACGACAGAAGCATCGAAATCAGTCTTCTGGTTGGTTTTCCAAACGATCCAGTCCACGAATGCACGGAGAAAATTTCCCTCTCCGAACTGGATAATCTTCTCAGTGTACTGCTTTGCCTGAGGCGCAGTCTGCCTGTTCAATCTTTCCATACCGTTTATGTTGCTATATATACAGTTTCGCAAGTAATATGATCAAGGGGCTCCGCAAATGCTTGCGGGGAATGCATGGCAAAAGTAAACAAAATTTCCGTGACCGTGCACGGAAATCGAAAAAAAGTTTCTAATTTTGTTGAAAAGCTGCGACATCCCCTGCAGCAGCAATAGAAAACAAGAAACACAACGATATGTCAAACTTCATCCACGAAGACTTCATGCTTTCCAACGGAACGGCAAAGGAGCTGTTCCACGGCAGCGCAGAGGCAATGCCTATCATAGACTACCATTGCCACCTCGTACCTCAGCAGATTGCGGAGAACATCCAGTTCCGCGACATAACCCAGCTCTGGCTTGTCGACGGCCACTATGGCGACCACTACAAGTGGCGCGCGATGAGAGGCAACGGCATCCCTGAAGAATACATCACTGGAGACAGGCAGGGATCCTGGGCGACCTTCGAAAAATGGGCGGAGACTGTTCCTTACACAATGAGGAACCCTCTTTACCACTGGACACATCTCGAGCTCAGCCGTGTATTCGGCATAGACAAGCTCCTGAGCCCCAAGACCGCGCGCGAGATATATGAGGAGTGCAACGCAAAGCTCGCGACTGAAGAATTCCGCGGCCAGGCCCTCATACGCAAGTTCGGAGTGGAAGTGGTATGCACCACGGACGATCCTGCCGACGACCTGCGCTGGCACAAGATGATACTCGAACATCCTTTCGGAACGAAGGTCATTCCGGCATGGAGGCCTGACAAGGCAATGGCCATAGAGAATCCGGAGGCTTACAAGGCATATCTGGAGCAGCTCGGCGAAGCGGCCGGGATGGAAATACGCAGTTACCGCGACCTTCAGGATGCACTCGCCAGGCGCCACGAGTTCTTCGCATCGATGGGCTGCAAACTCTCCGACCATGGACTTGAAACATTCTATGCAGCCGATTACACGGAAAGCGGCATCGAGGCCATATTCGCCAAGGTACTCTCCGGCAAGGCACCTGACGCCGACGAACTCGAGCAGTTCCGCAGCGCATTCCTGTACGACCAGGCAGTGATGGACGCAGAAGCCGGATGGGCACAGCAGTTCCACATCGGCGCCATACGCAACAACAACAGCCGCATGTTCAGGTCCATAGGTCCGGACACCGGATACGACGCCATCCACGACGTACAGTGCGCCGCTGCGGGCCACAAATTCTTCGACCGCCTCACTCTCGCAGGCAAGCTCGCGAAGACCATACTCTACTGCCTCAACCCAAAGGACAACGAGGTCCTGATGACTATGGCATACACATTCAACGACGGCACGGTTCCTGGCAAAATGCAGTTCGGTTCGGGCTGGTGGTTCCTCGATCAGGAGGACGGCATGCGCAAGCAGATGAACGCGCTCTCCGCCCTCGGCCTCTTCAGCCGCTTCGTGGGAATGCTCACCGACTCCCGCAGTTTCATCAGCTACCCCCGCCACGAATATTTCCGCCGCATACTCTGCGACGTGATAGGCAACGACGTGGAGAGCGGCAGGCTCCCTGCATCGGAGATGGACCGAATCAGCCAGATGGTCAAGGACATATCCTACAACAACGCGAAGAACTATTTCAACTTCTGATCTGCGATGGCAAAGTACATCAAGATAAATCCTGACGACAACGTGGCGGTAGCCCTTTGCGAACTCAAGGCAGGAGAACAGGTCTGCGGAACTGTCCTGAAGGAAGACATCCCCGCCGGGCACAAGATTGCGCTCTCAGACATGAAGGAGGGTGAGAATGTCGTCAAATACGGTTTCCCTGCAGGTCACGTCACAAGGGACGTGGAGAGCGGACGGAAGATAGACCACAGCTGCATAAAGACCAACCTCAGCGGTCTTCTGGAGTACAGCTACAATCCTGTGCCGGGGCCTCAGATTCCAGCTTCCGAGCCGAGGACCTTCCGCGGTTTCAGAAGGGCTGACGGCCAGGTTGGAGTCAGAAACCAGATATGGGTGATACCGACCGTGGGCTGCGTCAACGGCATAGCCGAAACTCTCGCA
>JAEDEB010000024.1 GCA_016293535.1 Bacteroidales bacterium
TCGGAGTAGTGTTCGTTGTCTTCAAGTATCCTTTCCCTTTCCGCGGTGAATATCCTCAGCAGGTTTCTGGCATAGAACACACAGCTGTCCCTGTCCTCGAGGGCTTGTCCCTCGAGCATGAACGCTTCGTTGTAACTGACAGTGACTCCGCCCCCTATGGAAAGGGTCATGCTGTCCTTGCTCATGGCGATGCTGTCGGGCACCTCCTTCATCTTGTCCAGGGCAGGTGGCAGACGGCGCAGGGATTCAAGCAGCCTTTCATACCTTTCAATGTCCAGGTCGAGGTTCTCCACAATCTCGTCGAAAGGCATCCTTATCGAATTGAAGTCTTCATACTGACGGGTCACTTCCTTGAGCGCATAGGTCATGTCGAAGGTGAAATCCCTGTTCTGGGAATAAAGAATCAGCGAGAGTTCGTTGCATTTCTTGAGCATCTCGACCATTTTCCTGTGCTGGCCGTCGTTTCTGACATCCATGTTCTCGGATATGCTCTCGGCCTTCCTGTTTTCCTGGCTCAGTTCGAAGCGGAGAACGGACAGGGTCTGGGCAAGATTTTTTTCGTCGAAAACCGCTCCGGCAGGAAGCGTGTTGAGGAGTATCGCGGCTGCCGCGACAAGTATCCCGTTGATGATGTTCTTTTTCATATTCCCGCGACTAATGTAGGAAATAATTCAGCAAATTATCACTTGCCCTCGAAGAAGGCGATTCGAGAGGGGATGTCTCCGGTGGTTGTCGTCCACAGAAGCTTCCCCTCCCTGTCGTAGCAGAGGATCTTGCCCGGGGTTACGAAATCTCCCGCGTCGAGAATCAGAAGTTCATCGGTCCATGGATTCACGTATATTCCGTAGGGATAGCGTATGCCCTCCACGCCGCAGTCTTCGGCAGAGCTCGCGGAGTAGTCCGAACCGTCGATCCTGAAGCGCTTGAATATGTACCCGTCGCCGTCGTGACCGTACAGGTACATTGTGCTCTCGTGTTCGGTGAATCCGCTGCAGGCGAGGTCAGTGGAGAGGACGCTGAAATCTTCGGGATCCACGCGCAGCAGACGCGAAGGAATGTCGGCGTAGTTGCCGCGCGAATTCACCCAGATCGAACCGTCGCTGCACAGAGCCATCCTGTGGAGGTTGGGCGCGATCCGGATTTCGCCGGCCGGTGAGAAACTGTCCAGGTCTATGACGCTTATCCTGTCGTCATAGTCGGGCGCATTGTACCCGCCTGAATTAGCAACGAAGAGTCTCCTTCCGTATATGACCATCTCTTCAGGCTGGTATCCTGTTTCGCATTCTCCGGCAATTGTCAGGGTATTCAGGTCTATCCTTACTACGCGGCCGAGCCTGTCCCCCGGTCCGCTGACCATGCGCCCGGCGTATGAGGATACGTATGCATATTTGCTGTCGAAGCATATATATCTGCAGTTTGCTATTGGAATCTGTGCTATGTGGGTGGCATCCGCGAGCTTCATCACTTCGACGAGGTTGGAGCAGTTGATGACCGCATACAGCCTGTCTCCGTTTATTTTCAGGTCATTGCCTACGTCTCCCAACTCCATAGCAATCCCGGGGTTTTTCCATGGAAAGATGTTCCTCCAGTAAGTGCGGCTGTCGCCGTCGTATCTGTCGAGTGTGCATTTGTTCGAGCCCATATTGCCCTCGTTCAGAAGGTAGAAACCTCCTTCGAAGCGGCTTGCCTGGGGTATTTCGGTCTTGCTGGCCCTGATAACCGTTTCCTCTTTGCGGCAGGAGACAGTAAGGAGGAGTGCCGACAGGAGAATCAGCGCAATTGTCGGTGTAGTCGTGGCTGCCCGGAGGCTTATGTGGGGCTTTGTTCCTGTGATGAGCATGGTCCTAATTTATGAAACTGATTGTGATCCTGAAGTTTGTTCCCGGCATAGGGTAGCAGTTTACCACTTCGTATTGCTGGTTGAAGATGTTGTTGACGTCCGCGCGTACACGCAGGCAGCAGCCTGGGTTTCTGCCTTGAGCGGCGTCGCTGTCCTGATGGCCTGCGGATGAGCCTAGCCGCCAACTGCCTGAAAGGGAAATGTCGCTGGTATACCAAGGCTGCTGACGGTTGACGTCTATGTTAGCTGAAGATTCGTATCTCTCGCCCGTATAAATGAAACTGTACAGCAAGGAATATGAACCCCAGCTGAGTCCGGCTACGGCTGAGCCGCTGTGTTCCGGGATATAGGGAATCTGCCCTCCATACCATTCGCTTCCGGGGTCGCTGAGGTCACGTGCGCGCTGGAATGTATAGTTGAGACGCAGGTCCGCGATGAGCTCGTTTTTGCCGGCCCGGCATAGAGCAGCCGCTGCCGTGAAGTTCAAATCAGTTCCCAGTATCCCGACCTTCCCTATGTTGGTCATTGTCCATTGGAACATATTTCCGGAAGGAACTGCGATGATTTTGTCGCGTATGCTGTTGGCGTATGCGTCGAAGTTGATTTCGGCGCTGCGAAGGAATCCTTCCGAACGGTTCAATGCCCAGCTGAGCCCAAGGTCATACTGGCGCGCCCTCTCGGGCCGCAGTTTGCGGTTGCCGATGGCGGTGTAGTAGAGGTCGTTCAGGGTAGGCATCCTGAAGATGTCTTTGTAGAAGACCCTGATGTGGAGATCCGCTTTCCTTAGAGGCTTGAGAGAAAGGGAAACGGAAGGGGACAGGCGGTTGAAATCCGTCTTGCCCTCCACGGTCTTGTCGTGTATCCAGCTGTGGAGAAGGCTGCACTGAAGTTTGATGAACCACCAGTTCCATGTGGAGGACAGTGCGTTCAGCAGGCGGCTTCTCCGGGGAAAGGCAAAGTCCTTGATATCGGAGTCGAGCGTGTTGAAGCTCCAGTCGGAAGCGAGGCTGAGATACCACCAGCCGAAGATGCGTACCCCGTGAGCGGCGCTGAGATAGAGCCCGTTCTGCAGATAGCTGTTGTCGACATACATTGTGGATACGTCCTTCCTTGGATCGGACAGGTATCGCAGCCAGTCATAGGAGTATTTGACTTTTGCCTTGAGGCTGTACAGCTCCAGGTTCCTGTCGAAGGAGCCCTGAAGGAAGAAGTTCCTGTCCCATTGCCTGTCTTCGTTTTTGAAGAATCCGGGAGTCTCCCTTACGAATGCCCCCGGATACCCCCTTTCCGAGCCGTAGAAATAGCCCTTGACCCTCCATGAACCCTTGTCCATGGATCCGTACAGGTCCATTTCCGCCCTCAGGGCGTTGACATCTCCGTTCCGTCTTACGGCTGTGGTGTCGTATCCGTCAGCCTTGGCATATCTGAACTTGTATTTTCCTGTGGTGTAGAGGTAGGAAAGGTCCACCGAAGAGGAGACGGAAGGGGATATTTTCCACTCCCAGCTCAGGGTGGGGGAGACGGTTCCGAAGGAGCCGCCGGCAAGGCTTGCCCTGAAATTGTGCCTCTTACCGTCGGTGAAGACGGGGGCGCGGCTGTTCAGATATACGGAGCTGCCAGAAGCATAGTCGCTTGCGGATTGGAGAATCGAGCTTTTCTGACCATTGTAGAGACTGATGGATTCGAGTCTGTCAAGACTGAAGCGCCCGAGGTCCACCTGTCCGTTCTGTGCATTTCCTATCTCGACTCCGTCATAGAATACTCCGGTGAGCTGGCTCCCGAGACTGCGGACGTTGACGGTCTTGAGCCCTCCCACTCCTCCGTAATCCTTTATCTGGACTCCGGAGAAGTATCGGACCGCATCGCTGACGCTCATCGATGACATTCTTTCAAGAAGCTTCCCGTCAAGGGTCTGGGCCGGAGTCACCGCCCCGGCGCTGCGCCAGGCAGACACCACCGATGAGTCTATCTCAAGGGTGTCAGCATAAGCCAGCCCTTCAGAAGCGGCATTTCCTTTTGCCGTCAGGCTCAGGAGGCACAGGATGAATATGGAAACAAACCTATTCAAGCTCTGCAACTTCTATCCCCAGTATGCCGCAAACCTCAGTGGAAATCTCTCCGATCCAGCCGCAGCAGTCGTTGACGGCAGTCTGTACCTTGATGAAGGATACGGGACCATCCACACGAAAGATGACGGAATTCCGGGGGACGACTACTCTCCCGAAGGCATCGTTGACCCTCGTTCGAAATTCCTTTTCTTCATCATTGAAATTGTCGGCATAGCCGCTTCCGTAAGAGGGGCTGACCCAGTAAGTTCCATTTCCTGACTCGTCCCTTGCACGGCTCTCGAGCTTCACTCCGGCAAGAGTGTACGAATCTCCCTCAATCCAGGCGGGATACCAGCTCGATTCGGGGTGGTAGGCGTTTCTTTCGATGCAGCCTTCCTTGCCGTGGCTGTCCTTCCACCTTATGTCCTCTCCGCTATCCGTGGGCTTGAAGTAAGTGACGGCATATCCGCTCTCTTCCTCATCGGTGCCGTGCAGACTTCCTTCGACTTCCGTCCATTCTTCGTCGGGGATGCCGTTCCCGTTGCTGTCATGCATGTGATATATTATCCCGGGCTCTGAACTCGTTTCACTTGCATTTCCCCAGATGGCTATGTATGAGCCTGGCGCAAGCGCTCTGTCGAATTCCGTGACAATATAGCCGCCGAAAGCTCCAAGGGATACGAACTGTCCGGCGCGGAGTCTGTCTTCTGCGTAGGTGCAGGCCTGCCCTGGGGTAAGCACGGAATTGTCCGAGCCTATGAATTGTCCCGGAGCGGGAGTGTATTCCAGGACCCGGGTGCATTCCACAATCGTGAATACTCCCTCCACGTCCTTTTCAGGCCCTTCCATGCCCGTGCAGGAGCTGATGGCGAAAAGGAAGAGGACAGCGCAGAATGCCGCTGCCTTGCCCGGGACCGCCGCTCTATTCCTTGAATCTGATGCGCACATCGTCGAATGCGAAATATGCAGGGAAGGCGAAGCCGTAGTCGTTCGTTATGTTGCCTGTCACATTGAAACTGAAGGACACGATGTTCCCCATACCGCTCAGATCCCATCTGGTCCATCGGTCCACTATGGAGCCGGGGCCGTTGACAAGCAGGAATTCCCTCCTTGCGGCAGTCCCGTCCTTTTTCACGGCGTTCAGCACTATGCTGACCTGTTCATCCTCCTGTATTATGCAGTTGCCTGCTTCGTCGTAGCAGCTGGACAGACCATAGGCTGTGTTGCAGACATACATGTCGACAAGCTCTCCCTCCCTGTCCAGGACGAATTCCGCCATATTACCGCTGCTGCTTCCGTTGCCGCTGCTGTTGTCGCTTTCGTAGTCGTGCCCGAACCATACCGCGAAGTTGGCCGAGCCGTTGTTTCCGGCTTTGCCTTCGCTTCCCCTGACTGCGAGCTGGCTTGTGTAGTCTGCCTGCCCGTTCCCGGCGTAGCAGGATATTGCTGCTCCGGAGTCCCATCCGAAAAGTCCATTGCCCCAGTCAGCCTTCTTCAGGCTATGGCTGAAACCGTTTCCATTCCAGTTGTACTCCATGTCCGAATAGATGAGAGAACCGCCGAACTGGGGGCTGTCTATGAGCTCAGCCCAGTAGCGGGAATCGCCCGCATCTTCGAATCCTGTGGTGATTGTGATTCCTTCCTCCGTGTCGATGTCGGAGCAGGCTGTGATGGCCGCCAAGGCGGCAAGCGCGAAGATTGACTTCTTCATTTTTTTCTTTTAGTGATAATCCCGTCACGGATATTGAAACATATGTCCCGGGCAGGCATTCTGACTCGGGCACGCATTGACGGAGCGTTGCCCATACAGTTGCGGGTACAGTCCAGGCCTTTCACCTGATTTCCCTTTTGATCCCCGACCTTCGGCGGAGAACCCGGTCGTCTGCAAATATAGTAATCTGAAGCAACTTATTCTTTTCAGATTGCTTAGTAATCTTCAAAACAGATTACATAGTAATCTTCAAAAAAATAAAAGAGGAGACCTAAGAACAAGTCTTCAGGCCGCCTCCCTTCTCCGTGATTCTTCGCAGAGTCGCGGATTTACACACAACACTTACTTTCGTTTGGATGGTGCAAATTTATAGCGAAAAACCTGCGAATACTTGTATTTATGCCAATGTGTCTTTCTTCTGACACAAAAAAATCCGTTGTTTTACCCCCCCCTATGGTTAATTTTTGGGTTAACAATTTCTAAAATCCCGTATAATTCCAGGGTGTTATGCCTATTAACTCCTGTTTAACCCTTTCACTGACGTCAAGTGTCTCGATGAATTGTCTGATTGTCTCTTCTTCGATGCGCTTGCCTGTACGCGTAAGGGCCTTGAGGGTCTCGTATGGATTAGGATAATTCTCTCTTCTGAGTATGGTCTGTATCGCTTCAGCAACGACTGCCCAGTTTGCCTCAAGGTCTCTGTGGAGGGCGTCCTCGTTCAGTATGAGTTTCCCAAGTCCTTTCCGGAGAGAGGCGAGCGCAATCATTCCATGTGCAAGGGGAACTCCCACGTTTCTAAGCACCGTAGAGTCTGTAAGGTCTCTCTGGAGCCTGGATATAGGCAGTTTCATGGAGAGGAAGGTGAGTATGGCGTCTGCCATCCCGAGGTTCCCTTCAGCGTTCTCGAAGTCGATAGGATTGACCTTGTGAGGCATGGCGGATGACCCCACCTCGTTTTTGTTTACCTTCTGGCGGAAGTACTCCATGGATATGTAGGTCCATATATCCCTGCAGAGGTCGATGAGTATGGTGTTGATCCTGCGCAGACAGTCGAAGATGGACGCAAGATTGTCGTAGTGTTCTATCTGGGTCGTCGGGAAGGATCTCCTGAGTCCGAGGGAAGATACGAATCTGTCCGCGAAGTCAAGCCAGTCAATCTGGGGATATGCAATCTTGTGAGCGTTCATGTTGCCTGTCGCGCCTCCGAACTTTGCAGGATAGCTAAGGCTGTCGAACTGGCGCAGCTGTTCCTCGAGCCTTGCCTGGAATACCTTGAACTCTTTTCCGACTCTGGTAGGCGAGGCAGGCTGACCGTGAGTCTTTGCGAGCATGGGGATGTCCTTCCACTGCTCCGCATAGGCGCTGATGATGGAGAGCACTTCCTTCATTGCCGGCATATAGACATCATTCAGGGCCTCCTTGATCATCATAGGCGTCGCCGTGTTGTTGATATCCTGTGAGGTGAGTCCGAAGTGGATGAAGGTGAGGTAGTTGCCCAGGCCTGCCTCGGTGAACTTGTCCCTGAGGTAGTATTCCACCGCCTTGACGTCGTGGTTGGTGACCTTCTCTATCTCCTTGACTTTGAGGGCATCCTCCGGAGTCATCTCCTGCCAGATTGCCTGCAGTTTTCTTTCTGTCTCCGCGTTCAGTATTCCCTCGAGCTGAGGCAGGGGAATACGGCAAAGAGCGATGAAGTATTCAACTTCCACCCTTACCCTGTAACGGATGAGCGCATATTCGCTGAAATATGCAGACAACGACTCCGTTTTCGAACTGTATCTGCCGTCCACAGGCGTGACGGCCAGCAATGTCTGAATTTCTGTCATCAGAATTATCCTGTTTGGTTATATGAAGATTACTTGTTCTATTCGAATGCCTTATGTCCTATGTCTGTCCTGTGGAACAGATTGCTGCAATGGACTTTTTCAACTTCGGAGTTGACCTTGTCCCTTGTCTGTCCGAGATTCCTGCCCCTGCCGCAGACCATAAGGACTCTTCCTCCGGAAGTCACAAGCTGTCCGTCGCTGATGGATGTACCCATGTGATAGACCTTTGCGTCGAGGTCCTTGTCGAAACTGATCCCGAAGCCCTTGTCATATGAGCCCGGATAGCCCTTGGAGGCGAGAACGACTCCGATGGTGACGTCGTCGCTCCATACCGGTTCAGCTGCAGCGCGGCCGCATGCAATCGCTTCGAAGATATCATATATGTCGCTTTCCAGAAGGGGCAGAACCACCTCCGTTTCCGGATCTCCGAAACGGGCGTTGAATTCTATGACCTTTATGCCCTCTCCGGTCTTCATCAGCCCTCCGTAGAGCACTCCGCTGAGAGGACAGCCCTCTGCCACCATCGCTGCAGCAGTGGCCTTCATCACTTTCTCGAGCGCGAATTCCCTGTCGTCATCGCTGATGAAAGGCAGGCCGGTGTATGCGCCCATACCTCCTGTGTTCGGACCCTTGTCGCCGTCATAGGCGCGTTTATGGTCCTGGGAGAGTGGCATAGGATAGACCTCGTTGCCGTTTACGAAGCACATGAAGGAGAATTCAGGCCCGGTGAGGTAATCCTCGACTACGACCTTGCCCTTTCCGAAGCGGTCGTCCAGGAGCATATCCCTGAGGGCTCCCTCAGCCTCCTCAAGGTCGGCGGCGATTACCACGCCCTTTCCGGCTGCGAGTCCGTCGTACTTGAGCACGGCAGGGAAAGGACGGGCACTAACATAAGCGAGAGCATCCCCGTATGAGTCGAAGGACCTGTACCCTGCAGTCGGAATTCCGTATTTCTCCATAATGAGCTTGGCGAATTCCTTGCTTGTCTCGATTCTCGAAGCGGCTTTGGTGTGACCGAAGATTTTCAATCCAGCCGCCCTGAAGGCGTCGGCAATTCCTGCAGACAGGGCAGCCTCCGGTCCTACTACGGTGAGGTCAATGGCGTTTTCCCGTGCAAAGGAGAGAAGTCCGTCCACATCCGTATCCTTGATGGGCAGGCAGCGGGCCTGAGTGGCAATTCCGGCATTGCCGGGCGCGCAGAATATTTCTGAAACCTTTGGAGAACGGCTCAGGGCATCTACTATTGCGTGCTCCCTTCCGCCTCCGCCTACTACGAGTACCTTCATATCCTAGTGCTTGAAATGTCTTTCGCCCGTGAAGAGCATTGTGATGCCGTACTTGTCAGCTGCGTCTATGCTTTCCTGGTCGCGCACGCTGCCTCCTGGCTGGACTATTGCCTTGATTCCGTATTCATTGGCTGATTCCACGCTGTCCCCGAAAGGGAAGAATGCGTCTGAACCCATCACAAGCCCTTCCTTGCGTATGTCGCGTCCCCAGGATGCGAGTGTGGCTTCAGCCTGCCTGAGAGCGATTCCGGCTGAGCCGACGCGGTTCATCTGGCCTGCGCCCACTCCGAGAGTCATTCCGTCCTTCACAACAACAATGGCGTTGGACTTGACGTGCTTGACTATTCTCCAGGCAAAATCCATATCCTTCAGCTGCTGCTCATCCGGCTTTGCTGCTGTCACGCACATTTCTGCAAGAGGTTTCACTATGGTGGTGTCCTGCTGCTGCACGAGAAGGCCTCCGTTCACGCTTACATACTGGGTCTGAGGCTCATCGCTGCGGCTCATGTCCACTTTCAGCAGTCTGAGGTTCTTCTTGGTGCAGAGTACTTCGAGGGCTCCCTCGGAGAAGGACGGAGCCATTATTATCTCAAGGAAAACAGGCTTCATTGCCTCTGCCACTTCCCTGGTCAGTTCGCGGTTCACAGCCACGATGCCGCCGAATATGCTGACCTTGTCGGCATCGAAAGCCTTCTGCCAGGCCTCGGCGATGTCTTTCCCCACAGCCGCTCCGCAAGGGTTCATGTGCTTGAGCCCCACGCAGAAAGGCTCGTCGAATTCGCGGACTATGTTGAGGGCTGCGTTGGCGTCCTGTATGTTGTTGTAGGAGAGTTCCTTGCCGTTGAGCTGCTCTGCAGTGGCAAGGGAATAGGGAACCGTCTTGGCGGAAGCGTAGAACTTTGCTTCCTGATGAGGATTCTCTCCGTAGCGAAGGCTCTGCCTGAGGTCGTACTCGAGGAAGAGTTTTTCGTTCAGACCTGCCTGCTTGCGCATATATGTGGCAATCATGCAGTCGTACTCCGCCGTGTGGGTATATGCCTTGGCTGAAAGTTTGAGTCTGGTTGCGCGGGATGTGTCTCCGTCAGCCTTGAGTTCCTCTATTACCTTTGCATAGTCCTCCGGGTTCACTACTATGGTCACGGATTCCCAGTTCTTGGCTGCGGAACGTACCATGGAAGGACCGCCTATGTCTATATGCTCTATGGCATCTTCCATGGTCACGTCAGGCTTTGCGATGGTCGCCGCAAAGGGGTAGAGGTTCACGCAGACGAGATCTATGTATTCGATGCCGTTCTCTTCAAGCTGTCTGCGGTGGCTCTCGAGGTCCCTTCGGCCGAGAAGTCCTCCGTGGACCTTGGGATGAAGGGTCTTCACGCGGCCGTCGCAGATTTCCGGGAATCCGGTCACCTCGCTTATGCCTATGGTCTTTATTCCTGCTCCTTCAAGGAGTTTCTGTGTGCCTCCGGTAGCTATTATCTCCCATCCGAGAGCGGAAAGTTCCGATGCAAATCCGACCACTCCGGTCTTGTCGCTAACGCTGAAAAGTGCTCTTCTCATTTCTATGCCTTTCTGTTAAAATGCAGTTTGTCAATTATCGTATCATTACCTTGCCGCTGTCGGTGATGCAACCTATCACGGAAGCCTTTTCGCCGTGTGAACTGAGTATGGCGATGGCCTTGTCCGCGTCTGCGGCATCGAGGGCGAGAACCATTCCTATGCCCATGTTGAAGATGTTGAACATCTCCCTGTGAGGAATCTTTCCGTATTTCTCGAGCAAACGGAATACAGGAAGTATCTCCCATGAGCCTTCCCTGATGTCCAGCCCCATGCCGTCCTTGAGTATGCGCGGGATATTCTCGTCGAATCCTCCTCCGGTAATGTGGGCAACGCCGTGGACATCCACGTTGCGGATAACGTCGAGTACCTGTTTCACATATATGCGTGTAGGGCAGATCAGGGCTTCGCCGAGAGTCCTGCCTTCAAGCTCCTCATAGCTGGAAAAGAGGTCGAGGGAGTTGTCGGCAACGACCTTCCTGACGAGGCTGAATCCGTTGCTGTGAACGCCTGTGGATGCAATGCCGACGAGCACGTCGCCTACCTTGACCTTGCTTCCGTCGATGAGCCGGCTCTTTTCCACGCAGCCGACCGTGAATCCGGCGATGTCATATTCACCGCCTTCGTACATTCCGGGCATCTCCGCTGTTTCTCCGCCGACAAGGGCGCATCCTGCCTGACGGCAGCCTTCCGCAACCCCTGCGACTATGGCCTCTACCTTTGCGGGTTCATTGTGTCCAACAGCGATATAATCGAGGAAAACGAGGGGCTCCGCACCCTGCGCAAGCACGTCGTTCACGCACATCGCAACGGCGTCGATGCCGACTGTGTCGTGCTTGTCCATCGCGAATGCAATCTTCAGTTTTGTCCCGACGCCGTCGGTGCCGCTCACGAGCACAGGCTCCCTGTAGCCGAGCGAGGCGAGGTCGAACATGCCGCCGAACGAACCGATTCCGCCCATGGATCCCGGACGGGCTGTCGAAGCAACGTGTTTCTTTATACGTCTTACTACGTCATAACCGGCTTCGAGATTCACGCCGGCCTTCTCATAACTGATAGCCATATATCTTTGTATTTATCCGTTCAGAATGTTACCGTATACTCATTTCCCGCGAAAGTATCTCACCGCGTTTTCGAAGAGAGGCTGGACCTTGTTGCCGTGGATGTTCCTGTAAAGACCATCCTCGTATCTTTCGGTATGCCCCATCTTGCCGAGAATCTGTCCGTCAGGACTGATGATGCCCTCGATGGCATTGTTCGAACCGTTGGGGTTGGATGGCGATTCCATAGTCGCGCAGCCCGAATCTGCATACTGGAACGCCACCTGTCCGTTAGCGAACAGTTCGGCGGCAAGGGCATCGCTCACAACGAACTTGCCTTCGCCGTGGCTTACCGCAATGCTGTGCTCCTGGCCAATTTCGAAGCCGGCGAGCCAAGGGGACGCCACTGAAGCTACCCTTGTCGTCACAATCTGGGATATGTGGCGGTTGATGTCGTTGCGGAAGAGGGTAGGGGATTCCGGGGTGACCTTGCCCAGCCTGCCGTAAGGAAGCAGACCGGATTTGACGAGGGCCTGGAAGCCGTTGCATATTCCGAGTATGAGTCCGCCACGGTCGAGCAGGGCGTGGATGGCCTCTGCGACCTTGGCGTTGTTGATGACGTTGGCGATGAACTTTCCGCTGCCGTCAGGCTCGTCTCCGGCGGAGAAACCGCCTGCGAACATAAGTATGTGGCAGTCATTGATATTGTTGACCATCATGTCTATGGAATCGAAGATGGCCTTGGAGTCGAGGTTGCAGAACACTCCGAATTTCACTTCGGCGCCAGCTGCACGGAAGGCCTTTGCGGAATCGTAGTCGCAGTTCGTGCCCGGGAATACCGGGATGAACACTCGCGGATGCTCGACAGGCTCTCCACTGTATCTGAGGGCCTTCCTTTCCTCGGCCTTGCCGGATACCATGTCCTGCTTGAGGGCCTTGCAGGTCTGAGGATATATTTTGTCGTGCATCATTCCGCAATCCCTCATCAGAGCTGCGACGCTGAACTCTTCCCCGTTGATGGAGAGCACCCCGTCCCCGCGTACCGTTCCTATAAACAAGGCATCCGCAAAATCGAGTTCGGAAGAGGACTCCACGAGTATGGATCCGTAGGAATAGTCGAACAGGGTGTTCTGGTCGCAGTTTACGTTTGCCCCGGTCAGATTTCCGAAGGAGGCCTTGCAAAGTCCTTCCGCGAGGCCGCCTTCCCCGAGGGCCCATGCGGCGTTGATCTTTCCGTCCGCAACTGCTTTCCGGACGAATTTCCAGTTGCGCTCAAGCTGGTCGGTATCAGGCATCAGGTTGGCCAGGGGAGTGTGGCGTATGAGATAGAGCCTGTCTCCAGAGTTCTTGAATTCCGGGCTTATGACCTCGTCGGTCTTCACCGTGGTGATTCCGAATGCCACCAGGGTCGGAGGTACGTTGATGTTTTCGAAGGTACCGCTCATCGAGTCCTTGCCGCCAATGGATGGCAGACCGAGTGCGATCTGCATCTTCAGGGCTCCGAGCAGGGCGCTCAGAGGTTTGCCCCAACTGTGTGGGTCTTGGGTCATTCTCTCGAAGTATTCCTGATAGGAGAATCTCATCCCCTCATAGCTGCCTCCGGCTGCGACAATCTTGGCGCAGGCCTCCACCACGGAATAAGCGGCACCGTGGTATGGACTCCATTCAGAGATGAAAGGGTTGAATCCCCAGGACATCATGCTTGCCGTGGTGGTGAACCCGTCGGTAGGAAGCTTCTGTACGGATACCTGACTTTCCGTTCCCTGGGTCCTGCCTCCGAACGGCATAAGGACGGTACTTCTGCCTATGGAGGAGTCGAACATCTCGATGAGTCCCTTCTGTGAGCATACGTTCCTGTCCTTCATAAGGGAATGAAGACGCTCAGAGAGCGTACCTTCGCCCTTGCGGGAGAATGGGGCGCATTCCTTCACGGCTGCAATCTCGGCTTCCGCGTAATGGCGGGCGCCCGCGCTGTCTATGAATTCCCTGGAAAGGTCTGCGACGAGCTCTCCGGCGTTGAACATCCTCATGCGGCCCCTGTCAGTGACGTCTGCCACGTGGGTGACTTCGATGTTCTCGCTGCGGCAGTAGGACTTGAATTCCTCCACGTCCTTGCTCTCCACAACCACCGACATCCTTTCCTGTGATTCGCTGATGGCAAGCTCGGTGGAATTGAGCCCGCTGTACTTGACCGGAACACGGTCCAGATATATGTCGAGGCCGTCTGTGAGCTCTCCTATGGCCACGCTCACTCCGCCGGCACCGAAGTCGTTGGATTTCTTGATGAGCCGTGTCACCTCAGGACGGCGGAACAGTCTCTGGAGCTTGCGCTCCTCCGGCGCATTTCCCTTCTGCACCTCGCTGCCGCAGGTTTCTATAGAGCTGGCATTATGTTCCTTTGATGAACCGGTGGCACCACCAATTCCGTCCCTGCCTGTGCGTCCGCCGAGCATCAGAACGACGTCTCCCGGAGCAGGTGATTCCCTGCGCACGTTCTCTGCCTTTACCGCTCCTACGACCGCTCCTATCTCGAGCCTTTTTGCAGTATATCCCGGATGGTAGATTTCACGCACATGGGTGGTTGCAAGACCTATCTGGTTGCCGTAGCTGGAGTATCCTGCCGCAGCCTTGCGGGATATCTGCTTCTGAGGGAGCTTTCCCGGTATGGTTTCGGACACTTCCTTCCAGATGTCACCGGCACCTGTCACGCGCATGGCCTGGTAGACGTAGCTGCGGCCGGAGAGAGGATCGCGTATTGCGCCTCCCAGACAGGTGGCAGCTCCGCCGAAAGGTTCGATTTCCGTAGGATGGTTGTGGGTTTCGTTCTTGAACATCAGGAGCCATTTCTCGGTCCTTCCGTCGACATCTACGTCCACATATATGCTGCAGGCGTTGTTCTCCTCGCTGACCTCCATGTCGGACAGCTTTCCGATGGACCTGAGATATCTTGCGCCTATGGTTGCCATGTCCATCAGATTCAGGCCCTTGTGTTCGCGTCCGAGCTCAGACCTCATCTTCAGGTACATCCTGTACGTCCCTTCCACATCCTCGCGGATGAAGGAATCCTCGAAGCGCACGTCTGTAAGTTCGGTAGTGAAGGTGGTATGGCGGCAGTGGTCGCTCCAGTAGGTGTCGAGTATGCGGAGCTCAGTTTCCGTCGGATTGCGTTTCTCGCGCCGGAAATACTCCACCACCGTACCGAGGTCGTCTGCATTCATTGCGAGTCCCTGCTTACGGCAGTATGCACCATATTCCTCCTTCTTCATATCAGTGAAACCGTCGAGGGCCGGAATGGCCTTCACGTCGGCCTGTTCGCTGTCACTGAGACGGCCCAGGTCCTTTTCACGGGATTCGACAGCATTGATGACATAGTGCCTGATGGCAGCAAGTCCCTCTTCGTCAAGTTCGCCTTCGAAGATGAAAAGCTTCGAACTTCTGATGCGTATGTCCGCCTCCGGGTCTATGAGTCTGACGCAGTCTGCAGCGGAGGACGCCCTCTGGTCGAACTGGCCTGGAAGGTATTCCACGGCTATGTATTTCTTTCCCTCGAGAGGGCAGGAATCTGTCACGTCATCGGTAACCGTCTCACCGAACACACTGTAGCGGCATTTCTCGAGCAATTCGGGAGTGAAACCGAAGAGATCATATACATTGAGGTATCTCAAACCGCTGAGCTTGAGGGAAAGACTCTCGTTGAGTTCGTTCCTGAGGCTTTCCGCCTCGACTCTGAATCCTTCCTTCTTTTCTACGAAAATCCTGTAGTCCATATCGTATTCTGTTCTTTTGAGTATCTGAAGTTTCGCGAAACTCAAGTCAGTATTCTATCGTGGTCCTGAGGACTTTTTCGGTCTGTTGTCTGCGGAACTCGTCGAGTTTTGCAGCGAGTTCCCCGTCGGAAAGGGCAAGGATGTGGATTGCATAGAGGGCAGCGTTCTTGGCTCCGTCAATCGCCATCGTGGCCACCGGTATGCCGGACGGCATCTGGACTATGGAAAGGAGCGAGTCCATGCCGCCGAGGGCCTTGGACTTGATGGGGACTCCTATGACCGGGAGGGTCGTCATCGAGGCGAGCACTCCTCCGAGGTGGGCTGCACCGCCTGCCGCGGCGATTATGACCCCGAAACCGTTCTCCTTCGCGTTCTTTGCAAAGTCGGCTGCCAGGTCGGGGGTCCTGTGTGCGCTGATGACGCGGACCTCGTGTTCCACGCCGAATTCCTTGAGTGTCCGGGCTGCCGGGGACATGGTTTCCCAGTCGCTTGCCGAGCCCATGATGATAGCTACCTTCATATCCAGTATTGTTTATTATTGTCGTGTAAATCCGTTATAAAAAGGCGGAAGGGGATGACCTGAGTTTCCTCGGTCATCCCCTTCCCTATAGTGCAGTTGCCCCGTCGAGCAGTTGCCCGCCGAGGGCCTGCTGGTCGGAGAATATGTTTCTTGAACGGAAATGCATGTCTTTCTTCAACGGGCGCAAATATAGTTACAAATTTCGATTTCTTCGACAAATATTTTTTGTGAAGTTTGCTGTTTAGGACTACCTTTGTAATCCGAAAAACGATCTGACCTCTTTTGCAAGAAATGACGAAAATCGGAACCCCTCTCACCCCAGTCGCCAGGAAGGCCCTTCTCTGCGGATCCGGCGAACTCGGAAAGGAAGTGGCAATAGAACTCCAGCGCTACGGCGTGGAAGTGATTGCGCTCGACCGTTACGAAAACGCACCTGCGATGCAGGTTGCCCACCGTTCCTACACCTTGTCCATGCTTGACGGAGAGAAACTCCGCAGCATTATCGAAAAAGAACATCCGGACCACATCATCCCCGAAGTCGAGGCCATAGCAACCCCGACCCTCGTGGAACTCGAGAAGGAAGGTTTCAACGTCACCCCTACTGCGAAGGCCGCCTTGCTCACGATGAACCGTGAGGGTATCAGGAGACTGGCCGCCGAGGAACTCGGGCTGCCGACCAGCAAATACGTCTTCGCCGATAGCTATGAGGATTTTCTCAAGGCTGTGGAGACTGTGGGCATACCTTGCGTGGTCAAGCCTGTGATGAGTTCCTCCGGTCACGGACAGAGCACTGTCAAGTCTGCTGCAGACATAGACAGGGCCTGGCACATATCCCAGGAAGGCGGAAGGGCCGGAGCGGGCAGGGTCATAGTCGAGGGCTTCGTGGATTTTGATTATGAAATCACTCTTCTCACAGTTCGCCACCGCGGCGGAACGACTCTGCTCGAGCCTGTCGGACACCATCAGGTGGACGGAGACTACAGGGAATCCTGGCAGCCGCAGGCAATGAGTCCGGAGGCGAAACTCAAGGCCGGCGAAATAGCCCGGAAGATTACCGATGCGCTCGGCGGATGGGGAATCTTCGGAGTGGAGATGTTCGTCAAGGGCGACGAGGTGATATTCAGCGAAGTTTCCCCGCGCCCGCACGATACGGGTATGGTGACAATGATATCCCAGGACCTTTCGGAATTTGCCCTGCACGCAAGAGCCCTGCTCGGCCTTCCGATTCCTTCGGTCCGTTTCTTCGGCCCGAGCGCCAGCAAGGCGATAGTCGTCGAAGGAGATTCCTCCCAGGTGGAGATTGGAAATCTCGAAAAGGTACTGGAAGAGGAAGGCGTCCAGATAAGGCTCTTCGGCAAGCCGGAAGTCCATGGACACAGGCGTTTCGGAGTCATACTCGCAACGGACTCCACTGTTGAGAAGGCTCTCGCCAAAGCGGAACGGGCATATTCGAAATTGGAAATAAGGGTAATCTGATAGATAAGTCGTTATGGAAAGCAGGAATCTATTGTTGAAACACGGAACTCTCGTTTCCGGAGGAAGAAGTTTCATCTCCGATATCCTGATTTCCGACGGAAAGATAGAACGTATTGCCGAGGGTATTGTCCCTGATGAGGATACGGAAGTGCTGGACGTCACAGGATACATAGTGAGCTATGGTCTTGCTGACGTCCATGTCCATTTCAGGGAACCCGGTTTCAGTTCCAAGGAGACAATAGCAACGGGTAGTGCGGCAGCTGCGCGCGGAGGATATACGACCGTATGCACAATGCCCAATCTTTCTCCGGCTCCCGATTCTCCGGAAAATCTCCAGGTCCAGCTGGATCTCATCAGGGAACAGGCCTGCATAGAGGTTATTCCCTTTGCAACCATAACCACCGGTCGCAACGGAGGTCCGGTTGTGGATATGGCCGCCCTCAAGGACAGGGTGGCCGGCTTCTCGGATGACGGTAGCGGCGTTCAGTCGGGGAAGAGGATGGAGGAGGCTATGAGACTGGCTGCCGCCGAGGATGTGGTGATTTCCGCACACTGCGAGGATGAGAACGAGGCTCCTTTCAGTGCCGAAAGCGAGTGGAAGCAGGTGGAGAGGGATGTGGTCATGGCGGCGCAGACTGCGTGCCGCTACCACGTCTGTCATGTTTCCACGGCCGAGAGTGTCGAGGCAGTAAGAAGGGCGAAGGCGGCCGGCGCATCCGTCAGCTGCGAAACAGCCCCTCATTATCTTGTCCTCACCCAGGAAGACAGGAAGGACGATGGCCGTTTCAGGATGAATCCGCCTCTGCGCACTCCTGCTGACAGGGATGCCCTGATAAGGGGAATACAGGACGGGACGGTCGAGGTAATCGCGACAGACCACGCCCCGCACACTGCGGAGCAGAAGTCCAGGGGGTATTGGAAGAGCGCAATGGGCATAGTGGGGCTTGAGACTGCTTTTGCCGTGCTTTATTCCGAACTCGTGCTCAAGGGGGTGATTTCCATAGAGCAACTCTTCGAACTGATGAGCGCCAATCCTCGCCGCATCTTCCGTCTGGGAGGCAAACTTGCTCAGGGAGAAAAGGCGGACATTGCAGTTTTCGATACTGATACGGAATATGTTATAGATTCTTCGGAGTTCGCTTCGATGGGAAAAAGCACACCTTTCGAGGGATGGAGAGTGAGAGGACGCTGCGTCCTGACGCTAAAGGACGGGAAGGTGGTATACAGATCCATAGACAAGTAGCTTATGGAAAGAAATATGCTTGAAATCAGCTCTGCAAGGAAACTTGCCGGGAATGTCTTCGAGATGAAACTCTCGGGGGCGCCCCTGCATGGACCGGGACAGTTCGTAAATCTCGCGCTGGAAGGGCTCTTCCTGAGGCGTCCGATTTCAGTCTGCGACAGCGAGCCCGGCAGCCTCACCCTGCTGTACAAAGTTGTAGGCAAGGGCACTGCGCTCATGGCGGAGATGAAACCCGGTGAATGTATAGATGTCCTCACAGGTCTCGGCAGGGGATTCAATGAGGATATGCAGTGCTCGAAACCTCTGCTTGTGGGCGGAGGAATCGGTGTGGCTCCTCTTTATCTGCTGGCCCGCAGGCTGCTCGGAAGGGGCCTGCCGGTTTCCGTGATCCTGGGTTTCAACAATGCGGACGAGATAATCTACATGGAGGAGTTCAAAGCGCTCGGCGCGGATGTGACCGTCGCTACGGCGGACGGTTCTTTCGGGGTGAAGGGTTTCGTTACCGATGCGCTTGAGGGTAGGGACAATGATTATTTCTACGCATGCGGTCCTATGCCTATGCTCCGAGCCCTGGTGAAAACTACCGATATGGACGGGGAGATAAGTCTTGAGGAGAGGATGGGCTGCGGGACAGGTATTTGTATGGGCTGCACCTGCCACACCATTCTCGGACCGAAGAGAGTGTGCAAGGACGGGCCTGTATTCAATCGCAAGGAAATCATCTGGTAGATATGGCAGATTCAGCTTCAACAACATTTCAGGCAAAAGGCCTTGGTGTATCGCTCTGCGGCGTAAACCTCGACAATCCTGTAATTCCGGCAAGCGGAACCTGCGGTTTCGGAATCGAGCTGGCGGAATTCTATGACATCAACATTCTCGGAGCAATCTCGCTCAAGGGGACTACGCGCGAGGCCCGTTTCGGCAATCCGACGCCGCGCATAGCGGAGTGCGAGGCGGGAATGATAAATTCCGTAGGACTTCAGAACCCGGGAATTGACTTTGTGACCGGACATGAGATTCCGCAACTCCGCAGGATTTATTCCAAGCCGGTGATTGCCAATGTCAGCGGATTCTCCGTTGACGAGTATGTGGAGTGTTGTGCGAAGATGGCGGCTCTGGAGGACGTGGACATCATAGAGGTAAACGTGTCCTGTCCCAATGTTCATAACGGGGGAATGGCCTTCGGTACTTCTCCGCGCGCAGCTGCCGAGGTGACCAGGGCAGTGAAGGCCGTGACAGGGAACAAGCCTGTGTTCATCAAGCTCAGTCCCAATGTCACTGACATAGTGGAGATAGCCCGATCATGCGAGAAAGCTGGTGCTGACGGCCTCACCCTTATCAATACCCTCCTCGGTATGAGGATAGACACCATCAGGCGCAAGCCGGTTCTGGCGAACCGTATGGGCGGCTTTTCGGGCAGGGCGGTTTTCCCTGTTGCTCTGAGGATGGTATATCAGGTCGCGTCCGCCTGCGGAATTCCCGTAATGGGATGCGGAGGAATAGCAAGCGCATCGGACGTTATAGAGATGATGATGGCTGGGGCGACAGCAGTACAGGTGGGCGCTGAGAATCTCAGGAACCCTTATGCCTGCAAGGAAATCGTCGAAGCCCTGCCTGCAGAGATGGAACGCCTGGGAATAGGCTCTTTGAGTGAAATCATAGGTGCGGCCCGGAAGGGCTGATACCGACAGAAACAATAATGATATGGCAAAAGACGTTATCATAGCCTGCGACTTCAGCAGCGCTGAACAGACTCTGGCCTTTCTGGACAGGTTCCAGGGGCGCAAACCTTTCGTGAAGATAGGTATGGAACTTTTCTACGCAGCGGGTCCGCAGATCGTGCGTGACATAAAGGCAAGGGGACACAGGATTTTCCTCGATCTCAAGCTTCACGACATTCCCAACACCGTCAGGAAGGCTATGGCTGTACTCCGAGAACTCGACGTGGATATGACCAATGTCCACGCAGCCGGGACAGTGGAGATGATGAAGGCCGCGTTGGAGGGACTTACCCGTGAGGACGGAACCCATCCTGTGCTCATAGCTGTTACCCAGCTTACCTCCACAAGCGAGGACAGGATGAGGAAGGAACTGCTCATATCATCGTCGATGGCGGACACGATTTCCCATTATGCCGCCAATGCCAGGGAAGCCGGACTTGACGGAGTCGTCTGCTCTCCGCTCGAGGCCGCTCTTGTCAAGGAAAGCTGCGGGGACTCGTTCGTTACCGTCACCCCTGGGATACGCTTTGCGGATTCAGCAGCAGATGACCAGGTACGCATCACGACTCCTGCACGTGCCCGCGAAATCGGCTCCGATTATATTGTGGTCGGCCGCCCCGTTACCGCTGCCGAAGATCCGGTTGCGGCCTATGACCGTTGCGTGAGGGAATTTCTCGGCGAATAAAAACACTGAATATATGATACCGGACAAGAAAGCCATCGCGAAGGAACTGCTCTCCATAAAGGCGGTTTTCCTCAGACCTGAACAGCCCTTTACCTGGGCAAGCGGAATCAAGAGTCCAATCTATTGCGACAACCGTCTTACCCTTTCCTCTCCTTCAGTGAGAAAGAAAATAGAGGAGGGACTTGCTGCTCTTGTAAAAGGCCATTTCCCTGAAGCTGAGATGCTTATGGGTACGAGCACGGCAGGAATCGCTCACGCTGCGATAACTGCGGAGATACTTGGACTCCCTATGGGCTATGTACGCTCGAGCGCAAAGGATCACGGACGCGGCAACAAGATCGAGGGTCGTATGGACCCTGGTACCAAGGTGGTCGTGATCGAGGATCTCATCTCCACCGGAGGAAGCTGCATAGAGGTTGTGGATGTGCTGCGAGAGGCCGGCGCCGAGGTTCTGGGCATTGTGAGCATATTCACATACGGCATGAAGAAGGGTCTGGACCGCATCGCCGCTGCGGGCACCGTCAACTTTTCCCTCTCGGATCTCGACGCCCTCGTGGAGGCTGCCGAGGAGGAAAACTACATTGCCCCTGGCTGGAAGGAACGCATACTTGCTTTCCGCGACAACCCTTCCGATGAAAGTTGGATAAAGTAAACCATACTGCAATGAAACATCTCATCGACCCAACCGACCTCACGGTGGAAGAGACCAACAACATCATCTCCCTCGCTGAGGAAATAATTGCCAATCCTGAGTATTTCACGGCCAGGATGGCGGGAAAGAAACTTGCAACCCTCTTCTATGAACCCAGTACGAGGACAAGGCTGAGTTTCACCTCTGCAATGATGGAACTCGGAGGCAATGTCCTCGGTTTTTCCGATCCAAAGAGTTCGTCTGTGAGCAAGGGCGAGACAGTCGAGGATACAGTGCGCGTAGTGGGCTGTTTCGCGGACATCATTGCTATGAGGCACTTCGTCGAGGGTGCTCCCTATGTCGCTTCGAAGGTGTCTCCTGTCCCGGTCATCAATGCAGGGGACGGTTCCCACAGCCACCCGACCCAGACTCTTACCGACCTGCTTACCATCAAACGCGAGATAGGCCGTCTGGACAACCTTACCGTGGGATTCTGCGGAGACCTCCGCTTCGGACGCACCGTCCACTCCCTCATCAAGGCCCTGTCCCGCTACCACAACAACAAGGTCATACTCATAGCTCCCGACGAACTCCGTCTCCCTGATTACATCATACAGGACGTATGCGTCAAGAACGGTGTCGACTACCGCGAAGTCTCCACGATGGAGGAGGTGATGCCGGAACTTGACATACTCTATATGACGAGGGTTCAGAAAGAGAGATTTCTCGACGAGGATGAGTTCGACCGCGTCAAGGACAGTTTCATCCTCAACCTTGAAAAACTCGCCACGGCAAAGGAGAAGATGGCCATACTCCACCCTCTTCCGAGAGTCAACGAGATTATGAAGGAGGTCGATGCCGACCCGCGCGCGGCATATTTCCGTCAGGTGGCAAACGGAAAATTCGTCAGGATGGCCCTGCTGAGCCGTCTCATTGACTGGAAGGACAGGCCGGAGCATACGATGCCGGAGCATCCGGACTATTTCGTGGACAGGACGATGCACTGTACCAATCTCAAATGCATCAGCAATGTGGAGGGTGCCGATCCTCTGTTCCACCGTCTGGACGACGGTACAGTCCGCTGCAGTTACTGTGAATCCAAGATCCGCAGATAGGCAAGCACCATATCGCCGTCAGGCAAGCATCATATTTTGAATTTATACCGATGAAAAGAATCATATCCATTGTAGCCGCGATGTCGGTGTGCATCGCCCTTTCCGCCCAGGAGCATATCTTCGACCCAAGAAATCTGGTGTCACCGGAGGTACATTCCGACGCCAGCGTGACCTTCCGTCTATACGCACCGGACGCTTCCGAGGTTTTCCTTACCGGTGACATTACTGCAGGGCGTGACCTTCCCATGAAAAGGGGAGAGGATGCGGTATGGACAGTGACTGTCGGCCCGCTTGAAAGCGAACTGTATTTCTACTGGTTCAAAGTTGACGGCCGGAAGATACTGGACCCTTCGAACAGTTATGTGCTCAGGGACGTGAAAACCAATATGAGCTGGTTCATAGTTCCCGGCGACGGAAACGGCAAGGGTGACCTCTATTCTGCCCAGAACGTTGGACACGGCACGGTGAGCAAGGTCTGGTACAACTCCGAGTCCATGGGATGTGACCGCAGGCTGACCGTCTATACTCCTGCCGGCTACGAGACTTCGCGACGCAAGTATCCCGTGCTCTACCTTCTTCACGGAATGGGTGGAGACGAGGAGGCCTGGCCTACGCTGGGAAGAGCGACCTATATTTTCGACAATCTTATTGCCAAGGGACTTGCCGAGCCTATGATAGTCGTCATGTCCAACGGGAATCTTCTCCACAGATCTGCTCCCGGAGAGTCCGGCGAGGGTCTCTGGCAGCCTTATGGCTGCGGCAGCTTTGACGGCAGCTTCGAGGAGAGTTTCCCGGAAATAGTCAAGTTCGTCGACAGAAGATACCGCACCGTCGCAAAGCCGTCCAGCCGCGCCGTGGCCGGTCTTTCGATGGGTGGTCTGCATACTTATATGATATCGCTCAACTATCCTGAAATGTTCGGCAATTACGGTATCTTCTCCGGTGCCGTAGGCTCCTGGTGGAGCAGGACAGGCGGCGTCAACAGCAACGGTTTCTATCAGGACCAGCCTGCCAAGATAGCAAGACTCGCCGCCGCTTCCCCGGACGTCTACTACATAGCCATAGGCAAGGACGACTTCCTCTACGGGGAGAACGTGGAACTTCGGGGGATGCTCGATGCCGCCGGAATGGAATATACTTATGTCGAGAGCGCAGGTGGCCATATATGGGCTAACTGGAGGGCCTATCTGAGCGAATTTATCCAGATGATATTCAAATAATTGACGACAGAATGGAGAAGACGATAATCACAGTTGTAGGCAAGGACGTAACCGGCATCATCGCCAAGAGCAGCACTTATCTCTACGAGCACAATATCAATATTCTTGACATTGCCCAGACCATAGTCCAGGGCATATTCAATATGATGATGGTAGTGGATACCTCGGCGATGGACCTGAGTTTCGATGAACTCGTGCTCGGGCTCGATGAGCTCGCAAGGAAGATAGGAGTGGACGTACGCTGCCAGAGGGAGGAAATCTTCAATATGATGCACAGGATATGATCAACATCAGCGAGGTCTTCGAGACCACCAACATGATCGAGCACGAGAACCTCGACGTGAGGACCGTGACGATGGGAATCAGCCTTTTCGACTGCATCAGCACAGATGTTGACGAAACCTGCCGCCGCATTGCGGACAAGATACGCAGATGCGCATCG
Organism: Bacteroidales bacterium; assembly: GCA_016293535.1. Classification (GTDB taxonomy): domain Bacteria; phylum Bacteroidota; class Bacteroidia; order Bacteroidales; family UBA932; genus Cryptobacteroides. Next base: position 24,126 of record JAEDEB010000024.1, read on the forward strand.
GGACTCGCCCCGACAGCCGAGCATATTGCTTCGGAGTTCGGCATTCCGATAATCAACAAACGCATATCCGTGACTCCGATATCCCTTGTGGGCGCATCCTGCTGCAAGTCTGCCAGCGACTATGTCAAGATATGCAAGACTCTCGACAGTGTGGCTGCAGAGGTCGGGGTAAATTTCCTCGGAGGTTTCTCAGCCATCGTATCCAAGGGCATGACGGAAAGTGACCGTCTGCTCATCGAATCCATTCCTGAGGCCCTTGCCTCAACGGACATTGTCTGTGCAAGCGTCAATGTGGGTTCGACCAAAAACGGCATCAATATGGATGCTGTCAAGCTGATGGGCGAGACAGTCAAGAAGGCAGCCGAACTTACTGCCGACCGCCAGTGCATAGCTTGCGCGAAACTCGTTGTGCTCTGCAATGCCCCCGATGACAATCCTTTTATGGCGGGTGCATTCCTCGGCGTCACCCAGCCGGACGCTGTCATCAATGTCGGGGTTTCAGGCCCTGGAGTAGTGTTGTCATCGCTGCGCAAATGCAGAGGCGAGAGTTTCCAGGTCCTCTGCGATACAATAAAGAAAACAGCCTTCAAGATTACGAGGGTCGGACAGATGGTTGCCCAGGAGGCTGCCAGCAGGCTCGGCGTTCCATTCGGGATCATAGACCTCTCGCTTGCGCCTACTCCGGCTATAGGGGACAGTGTGGCGGACATCATCGAGGCTATGGGTATAGAGAAATGCGGAGCCCCTGGTACGACCGCAGCCCTCGCCCTGCTCAATGACCAGGTCAAGAAGGGCGGCGTTATGGCCTCTTCGTATGTCGGCGGTCTCAGCGGTGCCTTCATACCTGTGAGCGAGGATGCGGGAATGATTTCTGCAGCACAATGTGGAGCCCTCAGCATAGAGAAGCTTGAGGCGATGACCTGTGTATGTTCGGTGGGACTCGATATGATTGCGATTTCGGGCAGTACGACAGCCGCGACGATTTCTGGAATCATCGCGGATGAGGCTGCCATAGGTATGGTCAATCAGAAGACTACTGCAGTAAGGATTATTCCTGTTGTGGGCAAGGATGTTGGAGACAGCATAGAACTCGGAGGTCTGCTCGGCACCGCCCCTATCATGAATGTCAACCCTTATGGCTGTGAGGAATTCATCAGCCGCGGAGGGTCAATACCAGCCCCTATACACAGTTTCAAGAACTGACAGTCGCTTTTTCAAGAACTGAAAGTCGATTATTCAAGCATCGACAGACATTTACGGACATTTTCCCCTATTCCTTCGGCCGTGTATTCAGCACGGTCGAATTTTTCTCCTGTAATATGCTCATAGAGCTCGATATAGCGGTCGGTAATTCCGGCTACGACTTCCGGAGTCATCTCAGGAACCTTTTGTCCTTCAAGTCCCTGGAACCCTCCGGCCATCAGCCATTCCCTTACGAACTCCTTTGAAAGCTGTTTCTGGCGCTCTCCCTTTGCCAGGCGCTCCTCATATCCATCAGCGTAGAAGTAGCGGGAGGAGTCAGGGGTGTGGACTTCGTCCATCAGATAAATCTTTCCGTCAAGCTTGCCGAACTCGTACTTGGTGTCCACGAGGATGAGACCCTGCTTTGCGGCTATCTCTGTTCCTCTTTTGAAAATTTCCAGAGTGTATTTCTCGAGCATTTCGTAATCTTCCCTGCTCACGAGCCCTGAGGCGATTATCTCCTCCCTTGATATATCCTCGTCGTGACCTTCTGCAGCCTTTGACGTCGGGGTGATGATGGGCTCTGGAAATTTCTGGTTCTCGACCATTCCCTCAGGCATGGGCACGCCGCAGATAGTGCGTTTTCCTGCCTTGTACTCCCTCCATGCGTGGCCGGAGAGATAGCCGCGAACCACCATCTCAACCTTGAAAGGCTCGCACTTGTATCCCACTGTCACTGCAGGGTCCGGAACCGCTATCTTCCAGTTGGGAAGGATGTCGGCTGTAGCGTCAAGGAACTTTGCAGCAATGCGGTTCAGAATCTGTCCCTTGTAGGGAATGCCCTCGGGAAGTACTACGTCGAATGCCGAGATACGGTCAGAAACTACCATTACGAGATACTTGCCGTCAATGTCATAAACGTCGCGGACCTTGCCCACGTACCTGCCCGTCTGTTTCGGGAAGTGGAAGTCGGATTTTACAAGTGCTTTCATTGTGAATGATGAGTTTTTTCAATCGCCCGCGAAGTTACTCAACAGTGGACAAATATCAAAGTTGACGGTCGGAAAAGTCAGTCTTCCGAAGGCATGAACTCAAGAGTGCCGCCGGCAAGTATGTCGGCATGCCTGATGGTACATCCTGCCAGCTCTGTCCCATTGAGAAGCACAGGGCTGTTGCCGTCTGCTCCCTCGTGCCTTACTACTGTGAAGGTCTTTCCTCCCGGAAGATTTATGCTCACCTTCGGAAGCTGCGGGAGTCCGAGTACATATTCGCCTCCGCAAGGATTGACAGGGTAGAAGCCCATAGCTGAGAATATGTACCATGCGGACATTTGTCCGCAGTCGTCGTTGCCGCTCAGACCTTCCGGACCGTCGAGATACTGGGTGTGCCATGTCTCAGATATGAGCTGCGCAGCTTTTTCGCGTTCGCCGGCGAGAGTGTAGAGGTAAATGACGTGGTGACTCGGTTCATTTCCGTGTGCATACTGACCTATCATTCCGCTCACGTCCACTATCGCTCCGGTTCCGTGGCGTTCGGCCTCGAGGGTGAAGAGGGAGTCGAGTTTGGTCACGAATGCCTCGCGGCCTCCCATCGTTTCAATCAGCCCGTCCACGTCGTGCATCACGTGCCATGAATACTGCCAGGAGTTACCCTCCGTAAAGGCTCCTCCCGTCATGAAATGTCCTATGAGCAGGGGGTCGAAAGGCTCCTGCCACTTGCCCTGCGAATCTCGGGGGCGCATCAGGCCTATGCCCGGATCGAAGAGATTCTTCCAGTAAGCGGCCCTCCTGGAAAAGAACTCCGCATCCTCCATGTGGCCGAGGCATTCGGCAAGACGTGCGGCGCACCAGTCGTCATAGCAGCACTCGAGTGTTCGGGAAACGCTTTCAACAAGAGTTACGTCATAAGGGAAATATCCGCAGCGGTCGTATGCACCCCAGTCATATTTGATGTGGTCTTCAGTCAGGGAACGGTAAATCGCCCTGTAGAGCTGCTCTGCATCGAAACCCCTGAAACCCTTGAGGTATGCATCCACTATCACAGGAACGGAATGGTTGCCTATCATTCCGAAATTGTCGGTTCCGCATAGAGCCCACATAGGGAGGAATCCCTGGTCGTCGTAATACTTCATGAATGAGTTCACGACGTCGTCCACGATGTCAGGGTTGAGTATGGTGAAGAGCGGATGGGCCGCGCGGTAGGTGTCCCAGAGCGAGAGCGTGGAATAGAATGGCTTCTCCCCGCAGTCAGAGATGTCGTTGGGGTGCATCATCAGATGGTACATGGCCGTATAGAATATCCTCTTCTCCTCCTCGCTTCCCTCGATGTCCATCTTCCTGAGCTGCTTTTCCCAGGCTTTCCGCGCATCTTTTCTCACTTTTTCGAAGGTCCATCCCGGAAGTTCGGCCGCAATGTTGGCAGTGGCGTCCTCGATCCCGGAGATGGAAATCGAAGCCTTTACCTCCAGGTCAAATGCATCCTCGCCGAAATCGAGTACCCTGCGGGCAATTTTCTCCGCTTCGTTGCGCAGCGGCAGTTCAGCAACCACGGTGTACGGTCGGCTGAATTCGATGTCGTAGTAAATGGTCCTGTCGTTCCATGCCTTCGAGTGGGTGTATCCGCGGACATGGTGAGGATCGGACCAGTCCTGGCTGCAGTCGAGCACGCGGCGGTACATCCTTTCGCGTGAACCTATCTGCGCGCTCTGCAGGTCCAGCATAAGTTTTACAGGTCCATTGTCAGAAGTGAAGCGAAGAAGGGCGACCCTGTGTGTGCATGTGGTTTCCGCCCTGATGCCGAAGTCGGTCAGTTCGCAGCTGTAATAGCCGGGAGATGCAGTTTCGCTTTCCTTGCTGAAACGGCTTTCGTAGCTTTCCCTCACTGCATCCCCAGTGAAAGGCATCATAAGCAGGTCTCCAAGTTCGGAACTGCCGGTTCCGTCGATTCTGTTCTGGCTGAAGCCCATTATCGTGCTGTCCCTCCACTGGTAGCCTCCGCAGTAGTCCCAGCCGAAATTGCCGGTCTGGGGGCCTGTCTGTATAGCTCCGAAAGGGGTGCAGGCGCAGGGATGGCAGTGGCCATTCCCGTCAGTGCCGGAGAAGCAGTTGACGTATGAGCTGTAGTCGGTGCAGGCTGTGGCGAGGGCTGCAGCAATGGCCGCTGTGCACAGGAGAAGGGTTCTGGTCGGTTTCATCGTTTCAGTGTGTATAGTCGTATTCTGCAAACCTTAGATTTGCAGCGTAGTTCTCTGCGCCTAGGTTTGTACGACAAAAA
>JAEDEB010000091.1 GCA_016293535.1 Bacteroidales bacterium
AACTCCTATTGCAAGATTGAGAATCTTGAGTACTAACCGTTATACGAACCCAGCATTTGCGTTTTGGGAATACAAAGATACGCACATTTTTTTAATACGCAAGTACTCTGAACCCAAAAACGCACAAAAATCAATATTTCGCAAGCTTGGAGATAAGCTTAGGAATATCCGTATTGTCATTTGCAGATATAAAGGACTCTGCACCACGGCCGATGACGTAAAGACCGAGAGGCGAACCGGAGTGACTGCGCGAAATCCAGCCTACCATCGCCTTTCCTGAAAGATACTTCAGCGCAAGAGTCGCGAGTTTGGAATTCGTGGAATAGAGATCCTTTTCAGTAGCTGCCTCTCCGGAAATCGTCTTGGCGAACACCACCTTCATCTCCTCTTCCGCCTTGCTGTCCACAGGAACCACACTCCAGAGTCCGAATGCATCCTGTATGATTGCCCTTGCCTGTTCCCAGGTAGCATCCTTGCCATTCTCCTTGATAAGCTGGTTGAGACGGGAAGTAAGCGTATTTACCGAGCAGGTCTGGCCCTTCAGTCTGTCGAGATGCATCTCGTATCTTCCGTTTCCGAGAGACATTCCACCTGTATCGTGGTCTGCAGTGACGACGATGAGGGTCTCATCCTTATGCTGGCGGTAGAACTCCAGCGCCATGTCTATGGACACGCAAAAATCATTGATTTCATGGATGGCCGTAGCCGCATCGTTGCTATGGCAGGCGTGATCAATGGAACCGCCCTCCACCATAAGAAAGAAGCCCTTCTTCGCATAATTCGAATAGAGGTGATCAATGGCTGCCCTGGTAAAATCCGCCAGTTCTGTATCTCCTTCCTGCCTGTCTATGGCATAGGGGAGATCGCCGTGCTTGAGGCTTGAAGGCAGGCAAAGCACCCTCTTGTCTGTAGGTATGTATGAACCATGGCCCTGATAAACCTCGATTCCGGCCTTGCGGGCTTCCTCGACCCAATACTCAGGCTTATGACTGTCCGCGTGGATAGTAGCACCGGCAGCAAAATCCACCTTTGAATCTATAAGTTGTCTTGCCAGTATGTCGTGCATATTCCTCTCGTCCACGTGGCCGTAGAAAGCCGCCGGAGTGGCATGGTTCACGCCTACAGAGCTGATAATCCCCACACCGTAGCCTTTCTCCTTGGCAAGTTCGGCAATACTGGTCAGAGGATTGCCGTTTTCATCGTTGCCAAGACGGCTGACAAGCGTCTTGGAACCGGTGGCCAATGCCGTTCCGGAAGCAGCTGAATCAGTAACCGGCGAATTGGCAGCGTGAGTGGTAATGATGGTCTTGACAGGAAAATCAAGGAAATTGACTTCCGGAAGTCCAGCCTCACGGTTAAAGATGTCGGCAGCATAGGCTGAATTGATGCCCATGCCGTCGCCGATCATGTAGAACACATACTTGACATTCTTCTTCGCGGGGAGAGTTAACGATACTACGATCAGAAGAAGGGATGCGAGTATCCTCATTACAAAATTACGTCTCATATTTACTTGATTCTATAAGGTGAGTCCTCATAGAGGACAAACTTTTTCGCCTTTCTGATCCACTTCTGCTCTTCGACCTTGATATGCTCCTGAGCTGCTGTCCAATCCAACTTTCCCTCGATATAGTCAAAGAGCAGGGGGTCTGCAAGCTTCCTTTCGAAACCCTCTCCGAAACGAAACTCCGGGTATCTCCCTCTGAAATAGCGCATCAGCTGAAGGGTATGATTGAGTGAATGATACTCGACTCCCGGCTGAAGCATTATCTGATAACCGAAACATTTCCGTCCCTCATAGATCCCGGCAGCGGGAGTGAATGAGCAAGGACGGACCATCACCCCTGAAGGAGCGGGAACAGGCTCCCCGCGGGATGTCTTCACATATGGAGCTCCTATGTACTCGTACGGACGCGCAGTACCTATTCCAGGGCAAATATTCGTATTGTTCCACAATCCTCCCCCGCTGTACATGTCGCAGGTGAACAGTCCCGGAATGTCGGACGCCGGCGCTATGGTCCACGGCATCAGCCTATGGGTGGAATCGCTGGCGAGGGCGGATATCACGTGCAATGCGAATCTGGCACCTATCTCGTTGTGGTACAGGTACGCGAGTTCGCCCAGGGTCAGGCCGTGCCTGTGAGCAATCTTCGGCACATGACTTTCGCACTCGGACTGCGGCATAGTGCCTTCGACCACCCTGCCTGCAGGATTGATATGGTCCACAATATACAGAGAAGGGGCGGAGTCCATTTCACGGAGCAGGTCCATAAGCCGGAAAAGATCCTTCGTGTAATTGAAATAACGGGACCCGACGTCCTGAATTTCGACGACAACCGCATTGAGACCTTTCAGCATCTCCGCATCAAACACAATGTGGTTCGTCTGAGGGGTCAGTTCCGTATCCTGAGGCGAGAATATTGCCTTGAGATTACCTCTGGAGGAGAATATGTCATACATATACCTGCCGTGCTCCGTATCCCAGCAGTTCTGGGTACAGAAACACGCCACACTGCCTTCCTGCAGGGACTTGTCCAACTGTTCCTCCAACGGAGTTGTCCTGAAAGAGAACATCTCTACCTGTCGTTTATTATATCCTGTGCAATACCTATGATTTCTGAAGCCAGCTCATCTGCGCGTTCCTGAGTAGCTGCCTCTGCATATATCCTGATTATTGGCTCAGTGTTTGATCTGCGCAGGTGAACCCACTCCCTGCGGGACTCGAAAACTATCTTGACCCCGTCCCTGTCATCAATATTCTCCTTTGAATACAGTTCCTTCATCTTAAGGAGAATGCAGTCAATGAGAGCCTTATCGCTGAGTTGAATCTTGTTCTTTGCTATCGCATACTGCGGATAAGTCCTTTTGAGGACGCTGACTTTCATGTTCTTGTGGGCCAGATTGCTCAAAAAGAGAGCCACGCCGACCATCGCATCGCGTCCCGCATGGATAGCCGGGAAGATCACCCCTCCGTTGCCTTCTCCGCCGATGATCGCTCTTACCTGATGCATAGTAGTCGTGACATTCACTTCACCTACGGCTGATGCATAATACTTGCCCCCATAGGACTCCGTAACATCGCGCAAAGCCCTGGTGGAAGAGAGGTTCGATACGGTAGCGAGATCCTTCTTACCAGCCTTCTTCGCGCAGGATAGGAGATAATCAGCCACACTTACAAGCGTATATTCCTCTACGAAAGGCTCACCGTTTTCACATATGAACGCCAGTCTGTCCACGTCGGGATCGACTGAAATTCCAAGGTCCGCACCCTCGTTCACGACAGTCTCGCTCAACTTGACAAGATTCTGCGGAAGCGGCTCAGGATTATGGGCGAACCGGCCGTCAGGCTCACAGTTCAGGCAGACGCATTCCACGCCCATTCGTTCGAGAAGACGCGGCATGATTATGCCTCCGACTGAATTCACCGCATCGAGCACGACCCTGAACCCGGCTGACCGGACAGAATCAACGTCGACTTCGGGGATGGACAGTACCGCATCTATATGCCGGTCAGTAAAGTCGATGTCAACAACCTTACCGAGTTCATCAACATCGGCGAAATCGAAATCGCCGCACTCTGCAAGACGCAGAATCTCGCCTCCCTCTTCCGCATTGAGGAATTCGCCCTGAGCATTGAGCAGTTTCAGCGCATTCCACTGAATCGGGTTATGCGACGCCGTGATTATGATTCCTCCGTCAGCCTTTTCGAAGATTACAGCCATCTCAGTGGTCGGGGTTGACGCCAAGCCAGCTCTTACCACATCTATCCCGCATGAAACCAGCGTTCCCACAACAAGGTCTTCCACCATAGCACCGCTGATACGGGCATCCTTGCCGACAACCACCTTGTAACGGGAACCATTAGCCGGAGCGGCCGCTGATTTCAGTCTGGATGAATAGGCATATGTAAACTTTACAATGTCGATCGGGGTCAGGCCGTTGCCCGGGGTTCCTCCTATTGTGCCTCTGATTCCTGATATGGATTTGATAAGAGTCATTTCAGAACTGATTTATATGATAACTATAATTCCGAGTAATTTTAAAAAATGATCGGTACATCACACAAAAATAACGAAAGATTTATAAAATTTCAACCTCACGAAGTATCACAATTGCGAACATTCAGTACCTTTGCACGCCCGGCTTACAAGCCTGAACTTCATAATTCTCAATACTATGCAATGGTTCTGGACAATATTTCTTCTTGTCATCTCGAACATAATGATGACCTTTGCCTGGTACGGACATCTGAAACTCCAGCAGATGCATGTCTCTGACGGGTGGCCGCTGATCCTCGTCATCATCTTCTCCTGGGGCATAGCCTTTTTCGAATACTGCGCCCAGGTACCAGCGAACAGGATAGGGTTCAACGGGAACGGAGGTCCCTTCAACCTTATGCAGCTCAAGGTAATACAGGAAGTGATATCGCTGACTGTATTCACGATAATGGTAACAGTATTTTTCAAGGGTCAGCCGCTTCAGTGGAATCATTTCGCGGCATTTGCCTGCCTCGTGCTTGCAGTGTTTTTCGTATTTCTCAAATAGTTGCGTCAATGCTTGCCATTTCGGAAAAACTTGATTACCTTTGCCGTCCCAAAATTTATTAAAACACTGAAGAAATGAAAAAAGGAACTCATCCCGAAACCTACCGTCTTGTAGCTTTCAAGGATATGTCGAATGACGTGGTGTTCATCACCCGCTCATGCGCTGCGACAAAAGAGACCATCGTTTACGAAGGTGTAGAGTACCCTGTCGTAAAGATAGAGATCTCCAACACTTCACATCCTTTCTACACAGGAAAGATGAAACTCGTGGATACCGCAGGCCGCGTCGACAAATTCTACTCAAGATACGGCAACAAGAAGAAATAATTCTTCTGAAGAAATCTCGGAATCAACAGATTCCAATACGAGGTCGATCGAAAGGTCGGCCTCTGTTTTTTTTAGCAGAACTTCTCAACTGCAGAACCCATTGCAGCGCATCCGCTCAAACGCAATGCGATTCAAGAGGCACCCTCATGGTATTCAGTTTTGAGAGTTATCCAATAGGATTGAGTTGTCCGGTCACGGAGTCCATCATATAGCCTCTTACTATCACATCCTTTGGGACCAGAGGATGATTGGAAATAAGATCCACCGTTTCCAGAATTGCAGAAGGAGTATCATCGAAGCCGTGAAGCCATGAATCGAGATCGATGCCACAGTGTCTCATAAGATTTATATGCTCTTCGTCAATACCGCGTTCCCTCATCAGATCGAGCATTTCGGATGCATCCATACCCTGAACGCCACAGCCCGTATGACCAATAACCATAATCTCATTGACGCCGAGTTCATAAATGGCTACAAGAAGGCTGCGAACCGTGCTGTCAAAAGGATTGGTGACAACAGCGCCTGCATTCTTTATAAGCTTTACATCACCGTTCCTTATTCCCAGAGCAGCGGGCAGCAGGGTTACCAGACGAGTATCCATACAGGTGAGTATTGCTATCTTCTTGTCAGGATACTTGCTTGTCTGAAATTTTTCGTATTCCCTGGATTCGACAAACCGTCTGTTGTATTCAAGTATGCTTTTAATCATAAGGACTATGGAATCATCAAATTACTTGGCAATCTTCAAAAAAAATATGTTGCAACATCTTATGAATACTTGGAAATCTTATTCAAATCTGAAGCAAATTGTTTTACTGGGCAGGCAAAGATAGTAAAAAAGAGACCCGGGTCGGATGACTCGGGTCTCTTTGGAAAAAAGCGGCAGCTACCTACTC
>JAEDEB010000025.1 GCA_016293535.1 Bacteroidales bacterium
GTGACATCTCCCCTAACGTCGTTGCAGGAGGTATGAAGGTCGCCCTCATCACCACCGTCGGCGGTTTGATCGTTGCAGTTATCCTCCAGCTCTTCTACAACTACATCCTCTCCCAGATCGACAGCCTGTCGATAGAGATGGAAAAAGCTGAGGACCAGCTTGTCAACCTGCTTGTTAAATATTCAAAATAATCATCCTCCAAAATGGCAGATCCTAAAAAAAGGACTTACGCTAAAGTAGTCAAGTTCGTAGAGTGGGCTCTGATCCTCGTCTCTCTCGTTGTGATTCTCTATGGAGTCATCACCGGCTTCACTTCACACGACGGAATGGCGATCGACCTGATGCTCTACTGGGCGTATGCTCTTGTGGCAATCTCCCTTCTGGCGATTGTCATACTGGGTATTGGTGCCTCTGCCGTACGCAGCAGGAAGTCCGCGATCACTCTTGCGGGCGTTCTCGTGGGCGCAGCGGTCATCATTGCCATTGCATACGTACTTGCTCCGGGCTCAGAGGCCATGGGACTCGTCGGCGAGCAGCCTGAACACAATGTACTCAAGCTTACCGACACCATACTCAACCTCACATATTTTGCCTGTGGAGCAGCAATTCTCGCAATCTTAGCAAGCGCTATTGTAAACGCTATCCGCAAATAAGGTAGAAAGATATGGCTTCAAAGAAAACACCAGAAATCAATTCAAGCTCTACGGCGGACATTGCTTTCCTCCTCCTGTGCTACTTCCTCATGACAACCACGATGGGTACACAGACTGGCTTGCAGCGCCGCCTTCCGCCTATGCCTGACCCTAATCAGAAGGTAGAGGACCAGAAGGTCAACCGTAGAAACATCTTCATCGTCAGGATTAACTCTGCCGACAGACTGCTTGCTGGTACTGAGGCTATTGACGTCAGCCAATTGAAAGACAAGACCAAGGAGTTCCTTATGAACCCTAACGACGATCCTACTCTTCCAGAGAAGCAGGAAATAGAGATCGAAGGTTACGGCAAATGTATGGTTTCCAAGGGAGTCATCTCCCTCCAGAACGACCGTGGTACAAGTTACCAGGCATACATTGCGGTTCAGAACGAGCTCGTAAAGGCGGTCAACGAACTTCGTGACGAGTTCTCTTACAAGAATTTCGGAAAGAAGTACGCAAGTCTTCCGGAAGACAAACAGGAAATTGTCAGGAAGGCGGTGCCTCAGAACATCTCCGAGGCCGAGCCTAAGGACATTCACAAGAAGTAAGGAGGTAAGAATATGTCAAAATTCAAGAAAGGCGGCAAGAAAGCCGTACCAGCGGGAAGTACATCTTCTCTCTCCGATATCGTCTTCATGCTCCTGTTCTTCTTCATGGTGACGACCCAGATGCGTGAAACCGAGAACAAAGTCGTGGTCAAGCTCCCTGAAGCTACAGAAGTTGCTAAGCTGGAACGCAAGGACCTTTCCTCATACATCAACATCGGCTCCCCTGTAAGGCATCTTCAGGCGCAGTACGGTACTGATGCCCGTATCCAGCTCAACGACTCCTTCAAGACCGTAGACGACATCCGCGACTTCATCGCAGCTGAGCGTGACGCAATGAGCGAGGCAGACAGACAGTTCATGACGGTTTCCATCCGCGCCGACGAAAACGTCCGCATGGGTATCGTTACCGACGTCAAGCAGGAACTCCGCAGGTGCTCCGCACTCAAGATCATGTACGCAGCAAGGAAGACAGCCGAATAGGTTGCTCCCTCATTCACCGATAGAAGAGAGGTGGCTGAAAAGTCGGAAGACTTTCAGTCACCTCTCTTTTTGCCATACTGCAAAGTATCTTCAGGGCTCAGCATTTCCTGTTACGCCTGATGACTGAGAGCTGGCCGGCGATATTGTATAAAAAGTCATTATTGACTATATTTGCCGGGATTGAGTAATCTTCAAGAATTAGTGAAGTGAAGATAAATCATACTATATAATATATGGAAACTACAGTAAGAACCAAGGTCAAGGAGCTCCTGAAGATGGAGCCGGGTCAGATTGTCCTTGCCAAAGGATGGGTAAGGACCAAGAGAGGAAACAAGGGCATAGCATTCATCGCCCTCAATGACGGTTCTACGATAAATAATATACAGATAGTAGTCGACAAGACCGCATTCCCAGAGCAGATGCTTGCCAAGATTACCACAGGTGCCTGCATAGGTGTTACAGGAAATCTCGTGGCATCGATGGGAAGCGGCCAGGCTGTGGAAATCCAGGCGCAGGAAATTGAAATCTACGGAGAATGCGATCCTATGAGATATCCTATCCAGAAGAAGGACATAACCATGGAATATCTCCGCAGCGTTGCTCACATGAGAATGCGCACCAACACCTTCGGTGCGGTTCTGCGCATACGCAACCAGATGGCCTTCGCTATTCACGAGTATTTCCACAGCAAAGGCTTCGTGTACCTGAACACCCCTCTCATCACCGCCTCTGACTGTGAAGGTGCAGGACAGATGTTCCAGGTCACCACTCTCGACCTCAACGACATACCCAGGAACAAGAAGGGAGAGGTGGACTTCAGCCAGGACTTCTTCGGCAAACAGACAAGTCTTACGGTGAGCGGACAGCTCGAAGGCGAGCTCGGAGCTACGGCACTCGGTGAGATTTACACCTTCGGTCCGACCTTCAGGGCCGAGAACTCGAACACTCCCCGTCACCTCGCGGAGTTCTGGATGGTCGAGCCTGAGATGGCATTCTACGACATAAAGGACAATATGAACCTCGCCGAGGACTTCATAAAGAGCCTTGTACGCTATGCTCTCGACAACTGCTATGATGACATCAAGTTCCTCAATGACAAATACGACGACAGCCTCATCGAAAGACTTCAGGGCGTAATCGGCACGGAGTTCGTCCGCCTGCCTTACACTGAAGGAATCAGGATACTCGAACAGGCTGTTGCCGAGGGCGTCAAGTTCGAATATCCTGTGGCATGGGGAGTCGACCTGCAGAGCGAGCATGAAAGATATCTCGTGGAGAAACATTTCAGGAAGCCTGTCATACTTACCGACTACCCTAAGGATATCAAGGCCTTCTATATGAAGCAGAACGAGGACGGCAAGACGGTCCGCGCGATGGATGTCCTCTTCCCGAAGATAGGAGAAATCATAGGAGGCTCGGAACGTGAGGCTTCGCTCGAGAAACTGGAAGGCAGGATAAGCGAGCTTGGAATGAGCAGGACAAATCTCGAGTGGTACATAGACACACGCCGCTTCGGGTCTTGCCCTCACAGCGGTTTCGGTCTCGGCTTCGAGAGACTTCTTCTCTTCGTGACAGGAATGAGCAACATCAGGGACGTAATCCCATTCCCAAGAACTCCAAAGAACGCAGAATTTTAGTAATCTTCAACTCGGGAAGAAATGTTACTTATCGGCATCGCCGGAGGCTCCGGATCAGGCAAGACAACAGTTGTCAGGGCCATTACTGAAAAACTGAAGGAAAGAGTTGTAGTAATTCCTCAGGACTCCTACTACAAGGACTCAAGCCACCTCAGCGAGGAAGAGAAAAGGAATCAGAATTTCGACCATCCTGATGCCATAGATTTCAGACTTCTCCAGGATCACCTTGCACAGCTGAAGGATGGAAAGGCCATAGAGCAGCCTGTATACTCCTACATCACCTGCTCAAGGAGCAAGACGGAAACGGTTACCGTGGAGCCTGCCGACGTCATAATCATCGAAGGCATACTCATATTCACATGCAAGGCACTCAGAGACCTTATGGACATCAAGATTTTCGTGGACGCGGACGACGACGACCGTCTTATGAGGGTGATGGCCAGGGATATAGTCGAGAGGGGAAAAACCGTCGAGTGGGTAATTGAGAGATATTCCAAGACCGTAAAGCCTATGTACCTCCAGTTCATCGAACCGAGCAAGAGATATGCAGACATCATCATACCTCAGGGTGGCCACAACAAGGTCGCAATCGATGTCATATCCGCTACAATAGAAAAGGCACTCAGCAAGTCAGAGGCAAGATAGATGGCGAGACTTCCGAAAGAAGACCGCGCGGGTTTGCTTATCACCGTGATAGTTCATCTCACGGTGATAATCATTTTACTGCTTGTCCAGATAGGCAGGGAACTGGGGCGGGAGAATACTTTCGTACTGGACTTCACAAGGGAAGAGGAACTGGAAAAGGCTCGCCAGGAGCAGGATTTCAAGGATGATATCAGCCGGAGAATCGACGAGATGCTCGGAGAAAGCCCCACATACAGCGCATCCCAGATAAAGAACATTGCAGTCGACCGTTCCACACTCAAGGATGACCGCAACACTGACGCAGACCAGTTGTACAAGGATGCGGAAAGACTGGCTCAGGAACTGAAGGCCGGCCAGAGCAGCGAAGTCGAGAATGCCGTTGACGAAGCTGTGGACCTGGGAAGAAACAGGACTGAAGAGACGGGCGAAAAGAAGGAATACAAGGGTGCATCCGTCCTCTCATACAATCTTGACGGAAGGAAAATGACAGTCCAGAAAGTCCCGGCCTACAAATGTATGGGAAGCGGAGACGTCACCGTCATAATCAAGGTAAACCCTTCAGGAACAGTGATTGACGCAAAGGTGCTTGAGAGCGCGTCAAGCAGTGACGCCTGCCTCAGAACCCATGCTGTCAGGGCTGCAAGGACAAGCAAATTCAACGCAAAGGAAGGCACCGCCAACCAGATAGGCGACATCACCTACCGTTTCATTGCTCAATAGCAGCCACTATGCACTTGTCCATATCCATGTACAGGCGGTAGAAGGCCTCTTCGCCGAGTTTGCTGTAGCGGCCTACAAGGGCATTCACCTGTGGCATCATATAAGAACGGGTATCCTTCCACTCGGCATCGGATGGGGCAAGACCGTCTTTCAACAGGGCAAACCTGAGGAAAGCCCGCTCAATGTCAGAAGCGGAGAGGTATTTCATCAGTTCCTGATAGCTGCCGATTGCGGCGAGTTCCTCCCTGTGACCGTCAAAATATGCCGATGCGAAACGCATGCTCGTAGCCTTTTTGCCGCACTGGATGAAGAAGTTGCTGGCTCTGGTCGTGTCCATGGGAACGAATACGTCCGGAATGATGCCTCCTCCTCCATAGACCTTGCGTCCGCCCACGGTGTAGAACAGTTCATTCTCGTCCACCTTGATGCTGTCCGCTTCCGTCATCTCTCCGTGTTCATAACGGGAATATATGTCATAGGCATAGTCTTCTCCGTAAGGCTTCTGGATACACCTTCCCGAAGGAGTGTAGTAACGGGCTATGGTAAGCTTTATTCCGCTTCCGTCGGTAAAGTTGAGCGGTTCCTGGACAAGTCCCTTTCCGAAGGAACGGCGCCCTATCACCACTCCCCTGTCATTGTCCTGCATGGCACCTGCAAAGATCTCGCTTGCCGAAGCCGACGACTCGTCTATCAGCACGCAAAGCCTGATATCCTTGAGCACCCCGTTGCCGTCAGCCCTGAAATCCTTGCGAGGATAATGGAGTCCCTCCATATAAACAACCTGATCGCCTCTGGCGAGGAATTCGTTGCTGAGCAGATATGCCTGATCCAGGAATCCCCCGGTGTTGCCGCGAAGGTCGAAAATCAGCTTGGTCATTCCCTCTTCGAGAAGACCGGCCGCAGCCTTTGCGAACTCGATATAGGTGGTACGTGTGAATTTGCTCAGCTTGACATAGGCCGTGGTATCATTGACCATAAAGGCGGCGTCGATGCAGTTCACCGGTATGCGGCCGCGCGTGATATCGAAAGGAATGGACTCTTCACCCCTGAGTACGGTAATCTTCACCTTCGTTCCAGAGGGGCCCTTCATCAGACGGACCATCGAATCCTGAGGAGTCTTGACACCGGCAATCCCGCGTTCGTCCACCTTCAGTATGCGGTCACCCTGCATAAGCCCTGCCTTCTCGGAAGGGCCTCCCGGGATGACGCTGAGCACTATTGCCGTATCATTGGGTACATTGAACTGTATGCCAATGCCCTCGAAATTTCCGGCGAGTTCCGTCTCCGATTCCTCGAGTTCGACGGGCGGAAGATAGACAGAATGGGGGTCAAGTTCCTGCAAAGCCGCAGCAATGGCCGCATCTGTGACCTTGGCTGCGTCGACTGTATCGACATAGTGACGGTTCACATAGTCGAGCACAAGCGAGAGCTTGCGCCAGTTCCCGTATTCCCAATTGCGGCGGGCATTATTCCTTTCCGATACCTTCGTGAAGAGAAGGCAGATGAGCACTCCCGTCAGCACGCCCATAAGGGCTATCAACAATGGTTCTATATACTTTTTCATCAGTCGACTTTTTCCACTTCTATTCCGGCTTTTCTAAGCAGATCCACTCCGTCGGTAAGACGGTATTCATCCCTATAGACCACCCTCCTGACACCGGCCTGAATAATGAGTTTGGCACATTCCACACAAGGGGACGCAGTCACATAAAGGGTGGCACCGCTACTGCTGTTCCCGGATTTCGCGACCTTGGTGATCGCATTCGCCTCCGCGTGGAGGACATAGGGCTTTGTCACCCCGTTCTCATCTTCGCATACGTTCTCAAATCCGGACGGGGTCCCGTTGTATCCGTCGGAAATGATCATCCTGTCCTTGACGAGCAGGGCTCCTACCTGGCGGCGCTTGCAGTATGAATTGCGGGCCCATATTGCCGCCATCTCAATATAGCTGTGGTCGAATTTCTCCATTTTTCATTCTGTTTGACAAGATTACTTGGTCAATGAACTGACATCTATCTGTGACGCAGTGACATTCCCGTCGTAGCGGGCCAGGGGTTCTCCCCCATAGAAAGGATATACAAATGTGCTTTCCTCAGTGTGTACCACCCATAAACTTCGGCTGCCCGCTATATACTCAGGAAGACCCGTAATCCTCTCCTGTGGGGCTATCCCCTTCCATGAAGCCGGCATTTCTCCCTTGAGATTGTACATATCCACAGTGTTGTCACTATTGAGTACCATTATGTTGTATTTGCGCGACCCGCTGAAGTCATATACATCGGGACCGAGCGCAACTTCCTTTCCGAGAGCCAGAGGGAAGCCCTCGACCGGACGGCCCAGACGGTCGTAGAGATGGAGGGAAGAAGCGCTGCAGAAGAGGAACTGGAGTTTCCCGTTGTTGAAGAAATCCACGCAGCCCACGCGGCCGCAAAGGGAACCGTCGAAAGGCACGGCCCACAGTTCGTTGCCTTCCTCCGTCAGTGAAAGACGGCCTGACTCGCAGGACAGGAGATTGTCCTTGCCTGTACCGGTATTGCGTACTTTGAACGGGCCCGCAGGAATCTCAAGGCCGGTCTGGTCACTCGTCTTCTTTCTGACGGTCGGCTGTCCCTTCACAAGTGCGGAACGGAGCGAGGTTCCGGAACGGGAAGAGGTGATGCTCAGGGAGAAACTCTCTTCGCCTCCATATGAGGCGGCCTCTAGACCGGCTTCGAAATTCTTCTGAAAAAGTTTTCTGAGCATGGTAGCATTCCCGCTCATCCTCATCCATGCATACGCAACGGTATTCTTTTCTGATGGCAGGGCTGAATGGGCAAGAAGGGCCGGGGCCTCAGAGAGCCTGTCAGCTGAAAGGAAATTCCTGACGTAAGCCTCTATCGCATTTCTGCTGCCTATTATGAGCCAGTCCCCAGATGCCGTGCAGCAGCTCTCATCCTCGAGGGAGAACATCTGGCCGAACACCGAAGCTGCGAACCCGGGATATGGAAAGTCATTGACGCCCTCCCTGAAACATTCGTCCGGCGCTGAAGCATGAAGAAGGAGGAACTTTTCTGAAGTTCCCTTCACATCCACACGGGCAACGGCAAGCTCCGTGAGGCCGAGTGAACCTATCCATGTCTTTGGAGCCACGCCTTTGGCATCAGCAAGAGCCTTCTGTTTCGAAAGGAACTTGCTTATGCCTATCCTCGAGTCAGCATACGACTGATAAGCCTTTGCATAAGCCTGAACGTCGGATGTAGGCATAGTGAAGAACCAACTGCATGAGGCTGGCAGAACCTCGGCCACGTGGGAGGCTGCTGGCTTGCAGGAGGAAAAGGCCTTGAAGAACTGATGGACGCCCTCGGAACCGTTGACCGTACCGCTCAGTGCCAGTTTCGAGGCGCTGTTCTCATCTATGCTGAATGCAGCCCAACTTCCCAGCGATTTGAAGAAATCAGCATAGCCCAGACAGGAGTCTGAAACTATTGTCGAGAATATCTTTCCGCAGTTTTCCACACAGACCAGCATAAGCATATCTCCGTCAATGGATGCGAGAGTCTGAAGAAAACCGTCGGCATCGGCTACTGAAGCATCGCTTGCCTGATGGCGCAGTCCCGACTGTAGCACTATGTCGCTCGGAGATATGAAGATGCGGGACGAACTCCAGGCTGAGCTGAGACTGAGGGAGTCGGCAAGAGCCATGATGGCGGAGGCGTCCACCGAACAGGAATCCCTGCCCTTGTGGTCATCTATCACGAGCAGAGGAAGGAGTTCCCCTGTATAATGAAAGGATACGACGGTCCCGGATGAGTTAAGGGACTGTATCTGTCTCGAGGAAATCAGGCTGGAAAGGGAATCCATGAATTTCCTGAAAGGCTCCGGAGCCGCAGAGGCCAGAGGAGCCCATCCCAGAGCCGACCTGTCTGTATACAGGCCTGCGGCAGACTGCAGGTCTGAAGGGATGAAAACTGCCACGGCATCGGTCGGAACACAGGAGAGAAGTTCCGACTTCTGTCGGTATACAACACTTTCGGCATCCTGCCCTGTCCGGTCAGCACCCCGGAAGACCACTGCCGTAAGGACTGCTATCACAACAAGAAGTCCCGCTACGGCTGCAATTGCCATTGTCAACAGTTTTCTGTCCATATACTATTACTAAGTGCAAAGATAATCAATTCCACGTTGGAACTTGAGAAACCAGAGGATTAATGAACCCCGTAACTCCAGTTGAAAATATTGCCGTCCTTGTCTGTGCAGTTGAGGAAACTGATCCTGGCCTTTGGAGC
Source organism: Bacteroidales bacterium (assembly GCA_016293535.1). GTDB lineage: Bacteria > Bacteroidota > Bacteroidia > Bacteroidales > UBA932 > Cryptobacteroides. The sequence continues at coordinate 8,991 of JAEDEB010000025.1, forward strand.
ATCTACGCTGACCGGGCAGTCCGAACGGTAGTTCCTCATTCTGCAATTCACTCCCGTGACCACAAGGAACTCGTCAGACTCTATTCTGATGAAATCCTCGGAGCAGCGCTGATTTGTGATGACCGGGTTGTCACCCGAAAAGCAGTCCACGTTGACAAGGGAGAGATGGCCCTTGCCGCTGACGCTTATCGGATGTATCTCGGAGATGTCCCCTGCAGGCGAAGCATTCGCTATGATGGAACCCTGGGCGACCTCCCATACCCGGTTGAACTGGGAATCCCCGCCCTTGAATATTCCGTTGGTGACACAGTCGAAATTGAAGTTCGTGAGCTGTCCGTAGGTTGCCGGGCCGAGATACAGTCCTCCGTAGTTTCCGAAGGTGAAAAGGTCCATGCACTGGGCATTGTCCGTATGGTCTATCCAGAAGGTATAGTTTCGCCGGGCAACCACATGGTCTATGACAGATTTGTCAAATGTCCGCCCGAACTCCCTCATATTTGCCGGATTGACGTGACAGTGAAGCATGCGCGGTATGTCGTAGCAGTAGTCCACAGCTATGAACTCCCCGCTCAGAGGATAGCCGTAACAGTGCTCGAAGAGTATCTGCTCGCAGGCAAATTCCCTTGAGGCGCGGAAATCCATCGCGAAATATTCCCCATAGAAGCTCAGGCAGCTGAGGGTGACTCCGTTGACCTTGGATTCACGGGACACGCTGATGGTAGGAGGATATGCCTCTATTCCTTCGGGAGAGGAATTCGGCTGCAGGGGATAATAGAACTGGCAGCCGCGTATCTGGGTTGCGGACTCGACCGTGATGAAGGGGGCATTCTTGTCCGTAATGACGAAAAGGGAGCCCGTCGGAGCCCCTTCGCAGACCGTTCCCCTTCCCGTAGGGCCATGAACCCCTACCAGGGAGACGTTCTTCTTCAGGACAATTCCGCTCCTTACGGGATATCCTCCCTTGACAGGCTCGACATACAGGGCGGCACCGCGGTCGGAAGCCCAGTCAATGGCCTCCTGAAGCCTCTTGCGGTTGAGTTCCGGCGAGTTCTCCGGAAGTACTCCGAAACTGCGGATGGAATAGCAGGACAGCGGATCTGCGGATACTGCGACCGTTTTGTGCGATGACGGCGAGCACGAAGCCGCAGTCAAAGCAGCGGCGGCAAGGAGAAGGATGGCAAATTTCTTCATGACATATTACGGTTATTGAAAAAGGGATGGCCACAAGGCCATCCCCGTTCATTTCTGATATCTCAGCTCACGGGTGAGCAAATATACTCAAACTCGCAGGCAGAGCCAAATTATTCCGCATATACGAGGTTTGCGTTCTTGCTGCTGCAGACATCGCCGCCCATACCGGACCAGCCGCCTGCACGCTTGCTCGATATGCAGCGTACGAAAACGGTAGGCTCACCGTTCTCAGCATTCCTTGCGCACATCACGAACCAGTTGCCTCCCATATTTGCAGAGCCCTGATAGTTGCCTCCCAGAATAGGTGCATTGGCAATTACCTTCATGTCAGCCTCCTCGGCATTGATATCATACTTGACGATTCTCAGGGCACCGTTCTCCTTGAAGGTAGTGTATATGCAGCCGTCCTCGGCATAGCTGACCGCGTCGAAATTCCTGTTGTTCTCACCGTTCTGGAAAAGAGTCTCGAGCGCAGGAGGATTTGCATTGAGGTCCACCCTCATTACCTTACCTTGCGAAGAGCAGCCTCCGAAGAGATATCTGTCGGTAAGACCAAGGGAGAAGTGGAGTCCGAGCCCGGTAGCCGCTCCGGTGAGGTGCTTTGCGTCATCATATCCGCCTACAGGAAGATGAAGAATAGTGGCGCTGCCGCCGAAATAAACCTTGGTCTGGTCCCTTGACACTGCAGGAGCCGTAATATCTGCGAGAGAACCGGTATGGGAATTACTCTCCTTGGTTATTGTGAGGGTCTTTTTGGCACTGTCATACTGAATCCAGTGGGCTGACTTGGAATTAATATTCCTGTGCATGAGTATGAGGTTCCCGCTTGTAACTGCAAACTGAACGGCTCCAAGACCTTTCGTATACTTCACTGTCTTGTCAACACAGTCCGCAGCGTCAGAGAAATCGAGGGATGCGAGCTCCGCTCCCGTAGAAGCATCGATGGCAACGAACTTGTGTGTTGCGAGAGGAACGAAGAGCACTGAGGCGTCGTCACTGAGCGCTGGACCGCTACCTACCATGCAGGATGGAGTTCCGGACGTTTCGCTGAGTCCCGGAACGGCATACTCCCACTTCATGATCATATCCTCGCCGTAGCAGAATACCTTGTGGTTGTTGCAGCAGTACACGTCACCGTTGCGAGGGTTGACGCAGAACTGGCCTCCGTTATTGGTAAAGTTGGCATTGGACGGAACAAGCAGATCCACTACGTTGATTTTACGGGTCTCCAGATCTATCTGAATGAGCTGGCGCTTGTTGGTACCTGTATCGCTGTTGCGGGTCTGGAAATACACCTTGGTGCACTGCTTGTTGAAGACAGGATTGCTGTTTCTCGCCCATGTAGGAATCTGCACCTTCATCCAGAAGACCTCCACAGGGACTTCGATATTCTGGGTCAGCTGAGCGCCTTCCATTTCAGCCTTGAGAGAAATCATGGCCTTAGGCATCTCGGTACCTGCCTGCGCGTCTTCGAGGCTCTGCTCCACATCCACTGCAAACTCGACCTCGTCGCCGCTGTATTCAACTCCGTTCACGGTCCATACAGCATTGGTGATTGAAGGATAAGCTGTCTTGTTGAGCTTCCAGGCAGCCTTCCTGCCGGCATAGATTGTACCTTCAGGAAGTATATACAGAGGTTCAGTTCCTATGACTGCGAACTTCTGGGAAGCGGTTTTTGCTCCCACTTGCGAGGTAGCGGTAATGGTTACCGAGCCTGTTCCGACAAAGCTTACTTCAGCCTTGCCGCCGTCCTTTGGCGTCACGGTGGCAATCTGCTCGTCGCTTGAGCTCCAGTTCAGGGTCTTGTTGGTAGGATCCGCAGGATCGAACTCTACTTCAAGTTCCTTCTTGTCACCCTTGTTGACAACGAGGGCGTTTTCCTGACCGTTCTTGATGGAGATGCCGTTGATTTCGGTATCCGAGACGGTGAGGTTGCATATTCCCTCGACGCCGTTGATAACGGCTGTGATGACTGCCTGACCGGGGGCTACGGCAGTCACGAGACCGGTAGGGGCAACGGTTGCAATCTGAGTATCCGAAGACCTCCATTCGGTCTCTGTAGTGACAACTGCTTCGGCAGGAGATGCCTTTGCCTCAAGGAGTTTCTTGCCTCCGACAACGAGGGTGAGCTCTCCAGGGGTCACTTCAACACTTTTCACCTGTACTTCCTTGGTACAGGACATTACGGCCAGGACGGCCATAATGGCGATCAATGTTCTTTTCATAACTGAATAATTGGTGTTAGTATTAGTTTGTGATGATTCATTCCGCTTCAGGGACATTGATTTCCCTCACCTCCGAGAAGTTGTACCTCCTCTCTCCCGCCGTGCTGTAGTTGATGCGTGCAGCAGCCCTTATGAAGAGCTTCCTTCCAGCCTTGAGCGTACCTCTCGAACTGATGGTTATCGGTGTGCCTATGCTCTTCTCGAACTGGTTTCCACCATAATCGATTACATTGGACCAGCTGGAATACTGGTTGTTGCTGTCGACAGTGGAAGAATAGCCAACGAAGAGCCTGACGTCTGTCACATTGGTGAAATTGTCATTCCATCCGCCCATGGGCTCCACCTTTGCCTTGAATTCCTCCTTGCTCGTGGCCCTTGTCACCAGCACCTGGGCTGTCACGACGCCACCGCTTACCACGGGTTCCCCTACAATCTCCACTTTCAGGAAAGGCTGAACCATGAAATTGACGGTGGTGGTATTCCTGATATCCGTATTTACTGACCCGTCCTCGATGATGAAGTTGTCCGGATCCGTACGGACAATAGGAATGAACGGACCGTCCACGGTGACATTGTAATGACCCTTGAAAATCTTTGTATTCCTGTACGTGCCGTCAGGCATTGCATAGAAGTCCGGATTGTGGCTCACATTGTCCCCGTAGCTGAGTTCGGTCAGACGGACTCGTATGCCCCTGCTGTTCTGCTCGGTGAGCACCGGTTCTCCTGTCTCCACGTCTATGACCTTGCCCACTATGGTCTCCTTGGGTCCGTCCAGGTTGTCCAGGGCGAAGAAAGAGCAGGACTGCAGTCCGCTCACGAGAGCAAATCCTGCAAGTATGTATGAGAATGTCTTTTTCATATCTTATTATCTGTTAGGCTGCTGGTCTATATACTTGCTCTTGGTGACTTCACCTGAAGGGATGGCGAAATAGTAGCTTACCGGAGAGAATCCGAAGGTCTTGTGATTGTCGAAGCATATATCGAAGAACCACTTGTTCGCCTTTGTCGAATAGAAAGGATAGAGTCCGCGGAAGGCATAGGCATTGCCGTCTCCGTAGGTGGTCTTGTCCTTGTAGTAACCCCAGAAGTAGTCCCTGTTGTCCTCGTCGTTTACCCTCCAGCGGCGAATGTCCCACTTGGACTTCTGCTCGAAAGCCAACTCCTTGCGGCGCTCTTTGCGTACTATGTCCCTGCTCTGATTGTCGCCTGTCAGCTCTGTCTCCAGAGGGTTTGCTCCTGCCCTGTCGCGTATGTCCCTGATAGCGGCCGTTGCCACGGCAAGCATATCCTCACCCTCGACCGGACAAGGCTTTCCCACCATCGCGAGCTCTACGGCTGCCTCGGCAGCGGTGAGAAGAACCTCGGCATAGCGCATGAGTATGAAAGGCTGGTCTGACTTGCCCTCACCTATGTCCTTGAGTTCACGCTCGGGATCGAGGTACTTTCTCAGGTACAGGCCGGTAATAGTGGACTCGGAATTGGAGAAGAAAGGACCGTTGGCTCCGGCTGCATAGCAGGTGACGGTCTGTCCCTCGGCATTGACATAAGTAAACTCTTCCGTATTGACGTTAGGGCTCAGGAATAGTGTCCTGTTGTTCTTGTCGCTATACATCGGGAGGTGCTGATAGAAGCGGCCTCTCTGGGAAAAGTGATAGCTGTCCTTGAGCGGGGAAATAGGCAGATCGCCCGTATAGAAGCCCATTCTGACCTCGATTTCCTCCTTCTTGAAGACATCTCCAGGGAAAATCACATAGGCCCTCAGACGCGGTTCCACGTTCTCGAACAAATCCATAGGATTATCGAAGAGAAGGTAATGACCGCTAGTATTGTCAACTCCGTCCGTAACCCTGATGGAACCGTCCGCATAGGTCTGGAAACCGTCGAAAAGCTCCATGAAGTCCTCTGTAGGACAGGTTCCGGCCGAGAGCGGCATCCTGAATATCCAAGGCGAGCTGTAGGCGTCAAGTCCATGCGACAGTATAGGATACTCGTACTTGCGCACCAGTATGTTCTCAGGACTCGTGAGGTCTCTCCACATATCGTTCATATTCTTGTACTGGGCCTCCTTGTCATCCTTAGCCCAGGACTTCCTGTAGAGTGAGAACCTCTTGGAGGCAATGATTGCGCTCGCCGCCTTGTACGCCTCGGAGAAATACCTGATGGAGCATTCCTGCCACTCTTCTTCGGAGAAACCAATCACGCGGACACCGGTCTTCTTTCCGAAGCCGGTGAGTCTGCCTCCCACCTGCTCGTTGTACTTTGCAACCGAACCGGCATAAAGCATGGCATCCGCCTTGAATGCCAGGGCCGCCCATCTGTCGGCGGTACAGTCGAAGGTAGGGTCTGAAGGGAGCAACTCCACAGCCTTGTCCCAGTCCTCGAGAATCGCGTCCCATGTGTCCCTCTCGGAGAACCTTGCGATTTCGATCTCGCCCTCGAAAGGATACTTGATTTCCTCCTTCACTATAGGAATGCCTCCGAAACGTTTGGCCATCTGAGTGAACACGAAGGCTCTGACGAAATAGGCCTGTCCGAGGAACTCGTTGTAACTGCGCTCGGGATACTTGTTTCTGTACTGCGGAAGAGCCGCGAGGAGATGGTTCGCATCCCGGACGAGAGTGTAACCCCTGCCCCAGAGGGAAGCGTCCTCTCCTATGAAGGCGCGGCAGATGTCGTCACGGGTAAGAGCCTCACCTGTTCCCTCGACGCCGAGACATCCGAGGAATGTGTTGCCGTCGAAACCCCTCTTGGCTATGTACTTGAAGTCCTCCCAAGGCATCTGGGTATACATACGCGACAGGTAAATCGCCATTCCTGACTGGTTGGTCAGGAGATCGTCGTCGGTGACGATGTTCTTCGGCGGGATATCCGGTACGCAGGAGATGAATGCAAGCGCTGCTATTGCCGTCACTATTATATTCCTGTTCATATGCCTTTCCTTTAGAAATTGAGATTAAGACCGAATGTGTATGACTTGTTGAGCGGATAGAGACGGCCGTAGCTGTCTGCAGGATGCTCAGGGTCTATGTACTTCACTCCGGTGAAGGTCAGAGGATTGTATGCATTCGCGTAAATGCGTATGGATAAATCCTTCAGTCTGCGTATTGTCGGGAAGGTATAACCTATCTCTATGGACTTCAACCTCAGGTAGTCAATCGGCTGGGTATTGAAGTCGCAGTTGGAGTAAGCCGAGTTTCCTCCGTAGGCATAGGTGCCCTCTACCCAGGTAAGTTTCTGGTCGAAGACGTCAGTGGTGACACCGACAGGATGCCATCTGTCATAGAACTGCTCAAGCATTCCGCCTCCGTGCTGTCCCCAGATTCCAAGCTGAGGTTCTCCGAAAGCAACCGATCCGAGGGCGGCGCCCTGGAAAAGTATGCTTATGTCGATTCCCTTCCATGATGCGTCAAACGAGAGGGAGAAGTTGCACCACGGGGCCTGCCCATAAGTATAAGGGTGCTGGTCCAGATCATTGATCTGACCGTCGCCGTTCCAGTCCAGATACTTGAAGTCACCCGGCAGTATGCCGTTGGACTTGTTGATCGGATAAGTCCATATATCCTCCCAGCTCTCGTAGCGTCCGACAGTCTCGTAGCCGAACACTATTCCCTGGTAACGGTTGTTCATCCTGTTGTTGCGCCAGTTGTCATAGGAATTGGCGTACTTGGTGCTCTGCGCGTAGTGGAGATACTTGTTCCTCGTGATGGACATCATTCCCTTGAGCTGGTAGCGGAAATCGCCCACGCGGTGACGGTGCGACAGTTCCAGCTCGAATCCGAGGTGGCTGTCTTTGTTGACATTCTCCAGCGGAGGGGTTGCGCCGACAATGGTAGGCATATCGGAAGCGTTTCTTGCAAGAAGTCCGCTCCTGACGCGACGGAAGAAATCATAGGTGATTCCCAACATTCCGTCCCATGCCTCGAAATCGATTCCTATGTCGAAGGTCCGGTTGGTGTACCAGGTGATGTTCTCGTTGGCAAGCGGTTTAGGGTCTGCCCTCATCACCCATGAGCCCAGATAATAGACAGGCGCGTTGGAAGTGTAGAAGCCGTTGTCGGAGAGACTCGCCGCCGGATAGGTATATCCTGTAGCCCATTCATAATTGGACCCGTCGCTTCCTATCACTCCGTAACTTACGCGCAGCTTGAGCTGATTGATGAAATTCAGAGGACTCGCCTTGAACCACGGTTCGCGGGAGATTCGCCATCCGGCTGAGAAGGATGGGAAGAAGCCCCATTGGTGTCCCTTGTAGAACCTTGATGAACCGTCATACCTGAACTGTCCCTCGATGAGGTAGCGCTCGTCATACGAGTAGTTCACTCTGCCTATCAGGGACTGGTATGCATACTCGTACAGGGCACCCTGACTTACCTGATGGTCCTCCATCGAAAGGGCCGAAAAGTAAGGGGTGGAGAAGGCAAGGCTTCCGAAGGCCGTGTAGCCATTGCCCCTCTGCTTCTGGACTTCCCATCCGAGAGTGGCTCCGGCATGGTGCTTCCCGAAGGTCCTGTCATACTGCAGCAGGGCCTGTGCAAGCATCGAGTAATAGTGGTTGTCGGTTCTGGTGAGCTGGCTTGGAGAAGAAGCCGCATAGAGTTTCTGGTCGTACTCCCCGGTCAGCTCGTTGTAGGCATACTGATAGTACTCCTTCCTGTATTTCTCAAACTGCGTTCCGATGTAGTCCCAGCTGAACATTCCCTTGAGCGAAAGGCCCTGGAGCGCAGGGCTGAGGACACCGAAGTCATAGTTGAGGGAGGAATTGACGTTGACGTTCATCCTGTCGTACTGCCTGTGTCCGGAGATGTCTGAATAGATGCGTGCCACCGAGTTCCAGTCGAGTTCGAGGTCCTTGTAGTTGAGCATGGTCTTCTCCTCATCCGCATAGGCCTTCCAGATGGTGCTCTGCTTCCACCAGTAGCGTATTATGAGTTCAGGGTCGTCGAGAGGATTATGCAATTTCTCCACATATCCGGATACGCTGGCGTTGAACTTCATTCCCTTGAAGATGTCAGCGGTCACGTTTGCCCTGAGATTGTACTTCGCGTCGTGGGTGTCGCCGCTCTTCCAGAATCCTTCCTGATACATATAGCCCATTCCGACATAGAATTTCACCCTGTCGGTACCTCCACTTATACTGAGGTCGTGGCGGGTCTGCGGCGCTATGTTCTGGATAATGAGGTTGTTCCAGTCGGTACCCTTGAGTTCGCCTGAGCGGTAACGGTCAATAAGTTCCTCGGAGAATTCCGGGGCCCCGCCTTCCATTCCGCCCATGCTCCTTTCGTTGACCAGGATCATGGAACTTACCGCATCCATCTGACGAGGCAGAGACGACGGAGTCTGGATTGTGAAGTTTCCGTCATAGGAAACCCTTACCTTTCCCGCCTGTCCGGTCTTCGTGGTGATGAGAATAACTCCGTTTCCACCCCTGAGACCGTAAATTGCTGCGGATGCATCCTTGAGCACGGATACGTTCTCTATGTCGGAAGGGGTGAGACGCTGGAAATCCGTCATCTCACGCGGAACTCCGTCTATGACGACAAGAGGGGATCCCATGCCTCGGATATCGAGTGAAGAGGCGTACTGTCCAGGTTCGGCTGTCTTCTGCCATACCCTGACTCCCGGGATGCGGCCCGTCAGCATATTCTGCGGATTCTCCGTCTTGGTCTTCACCATATCGGCTCCGCCTATCGCGGAGACTGCTCCCGTAATGGAACCTTTCTTGACCGTTCCGTAACCCACGACCACCGCGGTCTCGAGGAAATTGTCGTCAGATTGGAGAACTATGTTGATGAGACTCATTCCGTTGACCCCGACTCTCTGCGTCGCCATTCCTATGAGCGAAATCTCGAGCTGGTCGTCCTTTCGGGCAGAAATCGAGTAACGTCCCAAATCATCGGTAATGGTACCCGTGGATGTTCCCACTACGGAAACAAAGGCTCCTATTGCCGGCTGTCCGCTCTCGTCGGTAACGGTACCTGAGACTGTGTATGCACCCTGCGCGAAGGAGGATATGGAAATGAGCGTCAGCACAAGGACTGAGCATAAGTTTTCTATTGCTTTCTTCATGACGTAGGGTTATTTGAGTTCTATGCTGTATATGCAGAGTTTCTCCTCCTTGGACGACCTGCCCTTATGGACGCTAAGAACTATAGTGACATCCTTTCCGTTGAACTGGCTCAGGTCGTACTCGAAATCGGCGTAATCCTCAGGGTTTCCGTCACCCTTGTTGTGAGTCAACTGCCAGCAGCCCTTTCCATCCTTTACTTCGGACGCATCGAGAGCGGTATTGGATACTGGACTGAGGCTCACGGCAGTCCCGTCCGAAGTGATTGCAGTGACGCGGAAAACGGTCGGGATTGTGGAAGAAGAATTCCTCAGAAGGAAGTGAATGTGGGAATTTGCCGGGCCTATGTGGAACTTGGACGCGATATAGGTGTCCGGACTGTCGTAGCGTGGACCCGAAGACGAGTTGGTCTTGATGGTAAAACCTTCCTGGTTTACAGGTTCCACATCCGCCCTGTCGTACTGGAGTGACCAGTTCATGATGATGTGGTTGGTACCGGCGAAACCGCTGTAGCCCTGCTGTCCGCCCGGATTGTGGGTGCGGCCCACTCCGTTGACTGCATTGTCACCCTCACCCTTGGCCATGTTATGTCCGAAATTCTTACCCGTGAAGACTGTTTCCTTGTTCACGGTGAAGCTTGTGAGGTTCTCCACAGTTGCAAAAGCCCAATTCTCCATTCCCGCAATCTTCGTTCCCGGCAATACTGCCTCGGTATCTGTTGACATAGGCTCGCTGGAGAAGGCGATTCGCCTGCATGGGAGATGACGGTTTTCCGGGCCGTTCGGGAAATAGATGCCATAGGCAATCACAACCTCGTGGCCGACAAATCTTTCGAGGTCGAAGGTATACGTTGCGTATTCGCTGCCGAAATGCGAAGCCTCACCAACCTTGACTGCGGAAGTGGCACCTGCGCTGATATCAAGCACCTCCACACCGAAATGAACGGCCGTCTCCTCCGAGTTTGCGCCGTGGGTCCTCACCATCACATTCATATATCTGTTACCCTCGAAGATGAACTTGCGTCCATAGGTGTAAGCGTTGAAATCAGGGGACCCTATCGCTCCGAAGGCACTGTTGGTCAAAAGCGCGCAGCCCTCGGCCTCGTAACGGAACATTCCGACGAAAGGCCAGGACGACATGTAGCCGGCAGAGTAGTGGTTGCGGCCGGTGAATCCGGTCGAACCCCTGAACTCATTTCCATACCACGGCGCGGCATCCGCCAGTTCCTGCCATTTGCGCGAAGGCCAAACGTCCTCTCCGCCAAGTCTGAGGTCCGGAACCGTAGCCACGCCATCCACAAAGTCCGCGGCTGAAACCGACCTGGTATAGGTGGAGCCTCCCGGGATGGAGAAAGTCAGCTCATAAGACTTTATGGTCAGCTTCTCAAGCGAATATACACCGTTTTCATCAGTACGGGATGTTGCTATTCCATTGGTAACATCCACACCTTGCATCGGGCTGCCGTCTGAAGCATCTGTCACCGTGCCGGTTATCACCGCCTTGGAAAACAGAAGAGCTGCATTCAGGACGATTTCATCCTCATACTTGAACCTCGATGCTTCGAGAGTGTACGAACAGCTTGCGTATCCTTCCAACGCAAATCTGATGTAGCGGGCATTGGACGGGACATCCCTGATTTCAAACCTTCCATCTTCATCAGTAAGCCCTGAAGCCCTGAGCTCCCTCTTGGAGTCCGTTCCCATACAGGAGACGGTCACTCCGGAAAGCGGAGTTCCATAAGTATCGGTAACCCGTCCTGAAAGGGTCGCCTTGCCTATGACACTGTCATCCCATACATTCTGTTCCCCTTTCTGGACACAGGAAAGGAACGGAAGGGACAGGACAATGGTCAAAAGGCAACGGAGCGCCGCTCCGCGAACATTTCTTTGACTCATATCGGTTATTCAGTTATCAATTATTTGGTATTCAACGTTAAACAAGTGGTATTCCGGATCATTTGATGTGCGAAAGATACTCCTTCGTCTGCTCCGGCCTCTCCGCCATCCTCAGGCGCCAGATAAGTTCCTGCATGGACACATTCCGGAAACTATCCGGAAGATAGCCCATCAGGATTTCCGCAACGTCCGTGGATTTCTTATTCTGGAAAGTGCTCCAGCAATGGAGAACGACGGTACAGTGCGAAGGCATCGAGGTTTCCCTTCGCTGCATGGATGAAGCGACCCCCGACGGAGTCGTTATTCCGTCCCACAACATATATCTGGTCGTGATGCAAGGAATGTCGTAGCCTGCCTTGTTCCTTAGCCATATCACTTCTCCGTCACCTCCATTGTATGGATTATATTGAACCGCAGTGATGCCCTCGAGCTGATCATTGGCGTCGACAAAGGCCTGGAGCGCCTCCTTCGCCTTCTCCGAGCGGAGGTCCTTGGCCATAACGTGAAGGACCTTGATTCCATGCTGCCTCATATGGGCTGCGGTACGGGCTGCAACGGTTTTGAGATTCTGCTTCCTGTTTGCGGCCGCATCCCCGGCAGTTGAGAAATTGTCGATATAATAGTATCCGCCTCCGAAGGTCTCCATTACCGTGCATTCAGCTGAAGGCTGGGTCTCAAGCAGATACTTGAAACGGGTCGGCGCAAGCTGTATGAGCGACTGGGTACCGAGTTCGAAAGCGGTTTTGGTCTTTGGGGCAGACGAAAGGCCGTAGTATCCATTGACGAAGTTGTCGGTAATAATGAACTGATAGTTGTCGCCGTCAGTGAGGAAAGTGGAATAATAATGGGCTTTGGCATCGTAATCTATATCGCGGGGATTGATTGTCTTTGCCAAAGTCGAAGGCTGGCGTTGCCTGAAATTATGCGAGGTCATCGCGAGGTTGTAGCTCCAGTCGGCGGCAAGGACCATATGTCCGTATTGCGAAGCCGGCGACACAAATACATCCTCGCCCACACCCTGTTCCCAGCCAAGAACCTGGGAACATGGCTTGAGCCAGTTGAGGACGTTCTTGTAAAGTGACAGATTGGAGCAGTCCCCGGATGCATAATTGCGGTTCAGGTTTACGATGAAAAGATTGTTCTTGATGACATAGTCCCTGTGCTCTCCAGTGGAAACCGGCATCAGAACGAGACAGGAATTGTCACACTTGGACTTGAACTCGGAGAAGGCATCCGACAGTGTCTTCTGCCTTGCGTCGTATGTCATGGTGTAACCGGCCTTCTTGAACCACTGTTCCGTGAGGACATCTACTATTATGGAACTATAGACATGGGAAGCCACGGCGGCCACATTGGCGCTCTCCGGATTATTGACCAGATCGGTCAACACATACCCTTTGAAAAGCTGCTTGACTGTAACATCCTTGCCGTTCCACGTCCCGTATTCCTTGGTCGCAAGCTCATAAGCCGTCTGCCGGCCGATCTCAGGTCCCAGGGTTGATTTCTCGGTCATATATCCAAGACCACCCTGTTCCACCCATATTCCGAACGGGAACGTCCCATTCTCACAAGCTCTGTTCACAAGCCCCGTTATGGAATGCATGAGAAGGTAGCCCTGAAGGCCCGAATTCAGATCCGCCTCGGACACTGGCGCCGAAGTCAGAGGCTGGTTCCTGTTCCCGTATCCTGTACCGGCATAGACAATGGTCCAATGAGCCTGAGGCTCAAGCCCCTTGTCTGGAAGATAGAACTGACCGGCATCGGAGATTGGGTCGTGCAGGGAAAAATAGCTGACGGCATCCGCTCCTGAAGGAGGCACTGGCGTATCTTCCGAAGGCTGGTCTCCTGGCCCGTCTTCACCGGGTCCATCTTCTCCCGGCTCCTCCGAAGGACCGGGAACAACGCCTTCTGTCGGCTTGGTTCCTCCCGTTACAACCGGATTAGGCTCCTCCACACATGAGAGCAGAAGGAATTGCGCAAGCAGACACGACAGTACTGCAGACATAAGGTCAGAAAGTCTTATCATTGTTTCATCACATTACCAGTTGACACGAACGGCTTACGAATCGGCGTTAAACGATTGACGTATAATTAGCACCAGTCCCCTGATTTTTATCAAAGATATTCGGAGTGGGTTACTTTATGGTTTATATTTGGATTAATTGAAGAAAAATTTCATATAACCAGGCAAAATTTTTACAAAAAAGTGGCTATCATGGCTATATTTGAGACCACATTTGGATTAAGTAACAATTTACTGCCACTAATTTTTTAATAAAGCTCATGGACAGACAGGCAGCCATATTAATCACTCTACTTCTGACCATATCGGGAACATCCTTCGGACAGGGCTTGAAATTCCGCGGACTGGAGAGCCGCATAGAAGAAAGGACTTCCTTCGAAGTATTCGCCAAGAAGGAGATGACATTCGAGAACGAACTCAGGATAGACTTCCGCATGGCCACCTTTCCGCCTTCCCGCTTCGGCTACATCCTGCGTCTGAACGACCGCAATAACCCAGGCCGTTCCTGGAACATGTCCTACGACAGCCGGGGAGACAAGACCGTGATCAGAATCAACGAAGAAGGCAGAAGGAGCGTTATATACGCTGAAATGGAGAAAGAAGATTTCAAGGAATACAGTTGGCACGACATCAGCCTCGTCTTCGACTGCGTGGCCGGGCGCATACTCTTGAGCATAGACGGAGAGGTCAGAAGCGCCGATATAGTAAAGAATGAAACGTGGATACGCCCCACTCTGTATTTCGGTCTCAGCCAGTTTGTGGTGGACGTACCTTCGTTTGCCATAAAGGATCTCAGGATAGGAGACGGGCACAAAGACTTCATATTCCCTCTTGATGAATACAAGGGCAACGTTGTCCACGACAGCAGAGGACGGAACCGGGGCAGGGTAACAAACCCTGAATGGCTCGTCAACAAGGCTGCCAGATGGGAACATGTCAAGACTCTCGTCTCGGAAGTTCCCGCGGGTGTATACTACGATCCCCTGCGCAAGGAAATAGGCTGCTACTCCCACGACAGACTGCAAACCTTCAGCATCACCGAGAACACCCTCGACTGGAAGGAGGGCTATGGCGAGTGCCCTGTCAACATACTGCTCGGGATGAACTACATCAGTTCCGATACACTTGTGGCATACGAACTGAGCGACTGGACGGAAAGGCTTGGAGCCCCGTCTGCCGCAGCCCTCGACCTGAAAACCCTCGAATGGAAGGTACTCAGCCGATCGAGGACCGAAGGACCTATGCACCACCACGGAGGGTTTATGAACAAATACAGCGGGAAATACATGTTCTTCGGGGGTTACAACGGGATCCTGTACAACGGAGATTTCTATGAACTCGACACGGAAGAAGGATGGCGCAAGGTATGGAAAGACAAACTTGTTGCTTCCGACCTGTATCCGCGATTCTTCGCATCTGCGGGGACTGACGAAAATGGGGAATGCCTGTACATATTCGGAGGCATGGGCAACGAAAGCGGAGAGCAGGTGGTCGGAAGACGGTACTTCTATGACCTTCACCGCATAGATCTGCGCACGGGCGACTGCGAGACGCTGTGGAGCATCACTCCTCAGGGGCAGGATTTCGTTCCGGCCAGGAATCTCATAGTCGACGGCGACTGCTTCTATGTGCTTTGTTATCCTGAATACCTGACAACCACTACAGTTCATCTGTACAGATTCAACATCGCAGACGGCAGCCACGAGATAATGGCCGATGGCATAAATGTCATCTCAGACAAGATCTGGTCCAGTTCGGCACTATACCTCGACCGCGAACTCGGCCAGTTCATAGTGACCAATATGAACGTGGACAACGACCTCTGCCCCGTGACTGAAATCCACACCCTCGCCTACCCTCCTGTACCTGAAATCACAGATAGTTCTGACAACACACGAAGTACTGCCGTCCTTTCGCTCGCAGGAGTCATCATCCTGCTGGCAATAACGGCTGCGGGCACAGTGCAGGTACGCCGCATGAAAAACAGGGAAAGGCAGAAAAGCGACTATTTCAACGCAAAGGTAGACCCCCGCAAGAGACTGTTCCGACAGAAGGAAAGGCCCGACTCCATATATATGTTTGGCGACTTCACAGCCATTGACAGTTCCGGAAACGATATCTCAGGCAATTTCTCCAAGCAGCAGAAAGTGATACTCGGACTGCTCTTCAAATACTACGACGAAGGACTTCCTTCCACCAGGATCAGCAGCATACTATGGCCGGACAAGGAGGAGGCCAAGGTAAAGAATTCGAGGGGCGTTACGATAAACAACCTGAGAAAGAACCTCAAAAAGATGAAGGGAATCTCGATTGAATTCTCTGACAGACTATACAGGCTTCGCTTAGAGGAGCCATTCTACTGCGACTATCTCAAGTTCATTGAATTGCTTGAAAAGGGAGAAAGGAACGAGAGTCTGGCGATTCTGTCACGAGGACGATTCATGAGAGAAGCAAAGGAAGACACCTTCGATTCATTCAAGGGAAAACTTGAGGACAAGATTACCCCAGTGCTGCTCGAGGAGGCGGAAAAACGCTTCAGCAACGGAGATTTCAGGGCAACGATAGAAATAGCCGACATGATGTTCAGTTATGACAGCCTGGACGAAAACGCCCTCCACTACAGCGTCAGGTCGCTGTTGGCACTCAACGACAAGGACGATGCACTCCTGCGTTATTCCAACTTCATAACTCTCTACCAGAAAGAAAACGGGGAATCCTATCCCATACGCTTCGAGAAGGTCTGAAAAAGCTTTGCCCGCGAGCAGCAATTCCGGCAAAGCATACAAAAAACCGGAGGATGAAAATCACCTCCGGTTTTTTGTAGTCCCGAGCAGAATCGAACTGCTATCTAAAGTTTAGGAAACTTCCATTCTATCCGTTGAACTACGGGACCATTACGGGAAGGGCCTTGGCTTACTCAGCCTTCTTCTCGATAATCTGACGGCCTCTGTAATAGCCGCACTCAGGACATACGTGATGATACATTACTGTAGCACCGCAGTTTGAGCAGGTTGCAAGAGTAGGGACTACCGCAACGTCGTGCGTTCTTCTCTTGTCACGTCTCTGCTTTGAGATTTTGTGTTTCGGATGTGCCATTGTTTTATATTTTTAAATTTACTAATCTTTGAACAAGTCCTTGAGGGCTGCAAACGGATTGGTCTCTGCCGGTGAGTCCGGGCCATCATCTCTGCCCGGGTTATCTGTCATACGTCTGAGGACTTCAGGATTACATTCCCCATCCGCATGGCATCTGCGTATCGGAAGGGAAAGACAGACATAGTCGTAAATCGTCTGGGACAAGTCGAATTCTGATTCGCCTTCCGGAATCCAGACAAGTTCACGTCCATCCTCCTCATCCGTATCCGCACTGCCGACACCGAACCTCAGCTTCAGAGCAACTGCTGTGTCAATCCTCAGAATGACATCCTCAAGACATCTGTCGCAGGGGACGGTCACCGTGCCGCGGATATCGGCATCGAGATTCACTGAAGCCCCGCTGCGACGTGCCTGCACGTCTACAGACAGGTCGGCGTGACTGACCTCCTCGTTTCCAAACTCTCCAAAGAACTCTTCACTGACCCTCCAGTTCTTCACCAGAACGCCAGACTTCAAATCATCAAGCAATATTATGTAACTTTCGTTCACGTTATAGCACTCTGATTTGAGTTCGCAAAGATAGGAATAAAAATTGAAAAATCAATCCTCTTCTCCGCTTTTTCTCTTCCTGTCCAGGGGATCCAGCAGAATCTTTCTCAGACGCATGGACTTAGGCGTCACTTCGACGAGTTCATCCTCCTGGATATATTCGAGGGCCTCCTCGAGAGAGAACTTGATCGGTGGCGGAAGCATCACCTTGTCGTCGCTTCCGGAAGCGCGCATATTGGTGAGTTTCTTTGTCTTGCAGATATTGATGTTGAGATCCCTCTCACGAATGTGCTCCCCGACAACCTGACCCATATAGATATCCTCGCCCGGATCGATGAAGAAACGTCCACGATCCTGAAGCTTGTCCATAGAATACGCCACCGACACACCCGTCTCAAGAGAGACCAGCGAGCCGGCAGTCCTGCCCTCGATATCGCCCTTATAAGGTTCATATCCCTTGTAACGATGAGCCACGACAGCCTCTCCGGCCGTTGCAGTCAGGAGATTGCTGCGGAGCCCTATGATTCCGCGGGACGGAATATCGAACTCGAGATGAGTACGGTCTCCACGAGGCTCCATCTGGACAAGGGCACCCTTGCGCCTGGTAGTAATTTCTATGGCCTTGCCCACATACTCTTCAGGAACATCTATGGTAAGGTTCTCCACCGGCTCGCAACGCTGGCCGTTTATCACCTTGTCGAGAACCTTTGGCTGTCCGACCTGAAGCTCGAATCCCTCTCTCCTCATGGTCTCGATAAGAACAGAGAGATGGAGCACTCCACGGCCATACACTATGAATGAATCCGCATTCACTCCCGGCTTTACACGCAGAGCGAGGTTCTTCTCGAGTTCCTTGTCCAGACGCTCCTTGAGGTGACGGGAAGTCACGAACTTTCCCTCGCGGCCAAAGAAAGGAGAGTTGTTGATACAGAAGAGCATGCTCATTGTAGGCTCATCGACGGATATAGGAGGAAGCGGCTCGGGATTCTCGAAGTCGGCAATCGTGTCACCGATCTCGAAACCGTCGATGCCGACAACAGCGCAGATGTCACCGCACTGCACGCTCTCGACCTTGGCCTTGCCGAGACCGGTAAACGTCATCAGGTCCTTGATTTTCTGTTTCTCCATAATGTCGTAACGCTTGCACAGGGTAATCTGCTGGCCTGCGGTCAGCGTACCCCTGGTGAGGCGTCCGACTGCTATGCGTCCCACATAAGGAGAATATTCAAGGGAGGAGATAAGCATCTGAGGGGTTCCCTCAACGATTTCCGGCGCAGGAATCACATCGATTATCGCATCCAGCAGGTCTGTGATATCCTGTTTTGGATTTTTCCAGTCTGTCGACATCCAACCCTGCTTTGCGCTGCCGTATATGGTGGTGAAGTCCAACTGGTCCTCAGTAGCCTCGAGGCTGAACATCAGGTCGAAGACTTCTTCCTGGACCTCATCAGGGCGACAGTTTGGCTTGTCCACCTTGTTGATTACAACTATGGGTTTCTTACCCATCCTTATAGCCTTCTCGAGCACAAAGCGTGTTTGGGGCATACAGCCCTCAAAGGCATCGACAAGAAGAAGGACACCGTCAGCCATATTGAGCACGCGTTCGACTTCGCCTCCGAAGTCGCTATGTCCCGGAGTATCTATTATATTGATTTTGACGCCTTTATATGTAACGGACACATTCTTGGCAAGGATAGTGATACCTCTTTCCCTTTCGAGGTCGTTGTTGTCAAGGATGAGTTCTCCGAGCTTTTCCTGGTCGCGGACCAGTTTGGCCTGGTATATCATCCTGTCCACGAGCGTAGTCTTGCCGTGGTCCACGTGCGCAATGATCGCAATGTTTCTGATATCCATCTTGTATTCCTGACTCAAGTTTCGCAAGTTATAACTTATTGTGATCCCGAGGGTTGTGCCGCTTGCGAAACTTCTTTCCTCCGCACATTTCCCTGTCTACGAGGACCTATCCCTAAATCCCTTCCCCCGGGGAAGGGACTTACCTACGACCTAAAGGTCTCTAAATTCGGTAGTTTCGCTATATGCGAAACTTAAATTCCTGAAAAATCGGGCAAAAATACTAAATTATGGGAAAATCCATATAAAAAAAGGACGCATGATATGCAAGTGGGTGATTGGATAGTTCGGAATATTGCATTTATAAAAGGAATATTCCATATTTAGGAACACAAAAAAACATGAGACATGAATAATTTACTCAAAGGCAAAGTAGCTGTCGTCACCGGCGGCACCAGAGGCA
>JAEDEB010000026.1 GCA_016293535.1 Bacteroidales bacterium
TCTTCTTCACAAAGGAGCGCGAACAGGCCGCCCTCCTCAAGGGCCTCAAAGAAGGTCGCGAGGAAGGACGCGTGGAAGGACATGTGTCTGGACTTGAAGAAGGACTGCTGAAGGGACGAGAAGAAGGTCGAGAAGAAGGTCGAGAAGAAGGTGCCTCTGAGGCAAGGAAGGCGATTGCTTCGTCATTGAAGGCTTCAGGTATGGACATTGCCCAGATTGCTCAGATTACCGGGCTGGATATTGCTGAAGTCAGTTGTTTGTGATGTTTATGCTTGGTCCGGAATATGGAGGATGATCCGTTTGGGTCATCCTCTTATCTTTGGATGAATCTACGAATGTCAGTGGTGAATAATCAAGTAGTTCCTAATTTATTGTCCTTTTCCTCCTGAAAATTGTAATGTTTCACCGTGAAAGCTTGAGCAGAGCCTCCAGAAAGTAGTAATCTGCATAGCTGACCGGAACATCGACCTCGGTCCCACCTGGCAGGCTTCCTACGCTGTGCTTCAGCAGAAATCCGCCGTTCTCGCCCAGCTGAGCCATATATTCATCCGAAGCAAGGGTACGGAGCTGTTTCTTTGCCACTGCTCGGCATTGCCTTGCAAGGCTGCGCTTCCTGGTGACCTTGCTTAGCGTAATGAATCCGGAAGCCATTACTGCAGCTGCAGAGGCGTCCCTCAGGACAGTATCCCCGTTTCCCGTGCTGTGTGTCAGGGACTTATCCTTGGAATATGCAGCCAGTTCATTGATTGCCCTCGATGCTCCCGGTGAATCCGGGGACAGAGCCTCGGGGGTTCCCGGAGCATTGAAGTCCCAATACGGAATCCCGTCAGCGCAGAGACGCGGCAGTATATATCCGGCAACCTTTTCAGCCTGTTGCAGAAACTCCTCAACGCCTGTGCGTTCGTACATCATCGTGTATCCATACAGGGCCCATGCCTGTCCTCTTGACCATGCGGAGTCGTCGGCGAATCCCTGGACTGTCTGCTTGTGGTCGACCTTGCCTGTAGCGGGGTCGTAGTCAACAAGGTGCCAGCACGAGTAGTCAGGGCGGAAATGATTCTTCATAGTGGTATTGGCATGAATGCGTGCCACTTCGGTAAATTTATTCCGGTCGAAAATCTTGCCGCAATTGAGGAGGTGCTCCAGATTCATCATATTATCTATGATTACAGGATATCTGAATCTGTCCGAATTCCAGCTTCTGGTACATCCTACTGTCGGAGAAAACCTGTCTGCGAGCCTTTCCGCTGATTTCTCCATCATCGGTTTCCACGCAGGGTCTCCTGTGATTCTGTATGCGTTTCCATAACTGCAGTTAATCTGGAAGCCTATGTCGTGATGAATGGGGTATTCCAGGATTGACTCTAGCTTCAGAGTGTTTTTGACTGCAACTTCCCTTATCCTTTCGTTGCCTGAATACTCATAGACATACCAAAGGCTGCCGGGAAAAAATCCGCTGCACCACCATTGTATGTCAGAGTCTATGCATTTGCCGTTCTCGAAGGTTTTCGGGAGGGAATCGCATGCAAGCCGTGCATCTGCAAGGAGAAACTGTGAGGCTGCGCGCTCCATAACCCTGTCCGTCAGTTGTCCCATACTTTCCCTGCAGCCCTGGCACAGTACAAGAATTGAAATGATTGCGGCGATGCTTGTGTACTTTATCATTGTCATCATAAGATTGGTTTAATCGTAGTTGTGAATGTTACGGTGTTGCCTGCGGGAATGGTCGATTCCCATCCGGCAACCATATAAGTCAGTCCAGTGTCCCAGTTGTCCCTTTCTGCCCAGTTTCCCGGCCTTTCGCTTTTCCATGATGCAGGAACCGGAGCGTTGCCCCCGCTTGCTGACACTTCCAGCTGCATACTCTTGCCGTTTTGCCTGAGAATGATTCCGTCTCTGTTCACGCTCAGGTCCTTTGCCGGTGTAAGCATTCTCCATTGAAGCTTTGCATCAAGCCCGGTCTTGGCCCGTATGACATCAGTCACCTCGAGGTAAGTCCTGTCTTTCAGTTTGATAGTCCTGTACACATATTCAGCCGCATCTCTGTAAAGGGCAGTCAGGTCAAGGCTTGCCCCGAGTGCGTTTTCGTCAGAGTCAAAGACAGCTGCAATAGGTGCGATGGCGCTTGTAATCTGGTCAGTGACATGAAGTTTGTCTATGCTGCCGTCATTGGAAAGGAAGGCGAGGGTACTGTGTCCGTAGGAATTCATCTTGACTATGTCCCATCTGAGGGATTTCTGGTCATAAGCCCAGAAGCTGCCTCCGACCGCAGTCAGTTTCTCTTCCATCTCTGCATAGTCGGGGTGCCTGTAGTCTGCGGACCACCTTTCTCCTAAGGCGTCGAAGACGAATGATCCCCCATCCATGTGGCTGTGGCCCAGGCAGGCTCCGCTCTTGATGCCGACATAGCAGTCGCTGCTGTCCATCTTCCAGCCCGTCCGTATCATTGCGACAGGGACAAGCCCCTTGCCGTACCATAATTTCTTCTGGGGCTCCTTTATGTTCCCGCTGTCAAATTTGAAGTCCTTTATGAAACAAGGTATCAGAGGCAGCAGCCTAGCGTCAGCGGAAGTAATGGAGACATATTTGTTGGCATCAAGCAACTTAATTTCGTTCAGCAGCAGGCTGGGATTGTTTTGATTGGCTGCAAACCACCACATAGGCAGCATTGCTCTCTCTGCGTCGTTGCCCCCGTCTGCATAAGAAAAATCCTTTCCGCTAGGGCCTGTCATGAACAGCATATATTCAGCTGTCTTTCCGAATCCTTCCGATTTTTCCAGTTCGGCCATGTTCCCGAAGATTCCCTCCAGCATCTGCATGAGTGAGACTTCATATCCGGTACCGTAGCTCCAGTAGCCATATCCTTCCGCATAATTTCCGTCGGGTGAATATATTTTCGACATACATACCCTATTACCGGCAATTCCGTCTTCTATTGCTTTGCGGCTCTGGCTTCTGTTATGTTCGTAAGTCGCAAGAGCCGCAGCGATTACGCCGGCAGTACATACCTGATTCCAGTTTCCTTCGAGGTAATGGAACATATGCCCGTCAGCGGCAAGTACGGCGCAGTCAAGCAGTTTCCTTCTTACGAGGGTGCGGGTCTCGTAGTCGAGTCCGAAGTAACACCAGTCGTATGCGATGGCTACACCAAAGGCGAGTTCAGCCACGTCGAGGAAATGGCTCGGGTGCCAGTCCTCAAGATCGCAGGCCTGGTGCAAGTCTGATTTTACCTTCTCGAGATATTTTTTGTTACCTGTAATCCTGTAGGCGTAGGCGCAGTTGAATAGCCTTTTGAGTGCCAGACGCGACATATTGGTATTGCGGGTTCCGCTGATGTCGAGGGACATTTCGATTCTGGTTCCGTCTTCCACGAAGACGTTTGCCTGTTCGATGACCATCCTGTTGATACGGAACAGTGTGATATAATCGAGGGCCTTATCGCCTGAGAGTTTCGATTTCAGGTCCACGAAGTCCTTCGAGGACATGAGCAACCGGGGATGGGAGGCCACCGCAATCCTTGAATAGTCGAATATCCCCGGTATGTCTTCGGAAGTGTCTAATTGTTCTTCCATGAAACCTTCAGGCCTCAGGTCCAATTCGTCAATTAATGGTAAGTTCCCGTTGTCCGGTCCGCTGCCGCCGGCAGGAGAGTCTGCGTCGCAGGAGAGCAAAGCGAGCATCAGGGCACATGCTGAAGTCAATCTGGAATAGAAATATAATTTTCTCATATAGTTTTTTGAATCGTTTCAAAAACATCGCAAATCTATCAAAAAAATTTGTATCAGCATAAAAATTTTCTAATTTTGCGAGAAAGTTGAAACGATTCAATAATGAGCTGAGGCTTATACGACAGTTTAAGTCGCATTTATTTTATATAGTATTTGAATCGTTTCAAATTCAGGAACTGCAGCAACAACTGTGACCGCAAACCGGACCGCAAACAAATTGTATATGACAAATACTCAAAAGTATTCAACCGGAATTGTAAGGATTGCTCTTCAGGCTTTCATTCTTCTGTTCTGTCTTTCTTCCTTTGCACAGAACACAGCCCGTATTGTAAAGGGAAAGGTAACTGACGAGAGGGGAGAGCCCCTGATTGGTGCCGTCGTGATGTGTGTGGAGAACAAAAATGCAGCATTGACCGACATTGACGGAAATTTCTATATCGAAGTGACTTCCTCCTCAGCTGAGATTGAGGCCAGTTTTCTCGGCTATGAGACAATGAGGCTTCCTGCAGACAGGGATGTGGTCAATTTCGAAATGAAACCCAGCGCGGACAACACCCTCGACGATGTTGTGGTGATTGGCTATGGAACGACAAAGAAGGAAGACCTGACAGGGTCGGTGGCAACCCTGGATATGAAAGGCATAGATATGACTCCGGTAAGTTCCATAGACCAGGCTATGCAGGGGAAGATTTCCGGCGTTGACATAATGTCCACTTCCGGTGACCCAAGCGCCGGTACATCCATCAGAATCAGGGGAACACGTTCAATCACTGCTTCCAACGAGCCTTTGATAATCGTTAACGGCGTGATGGATGCCGTCGAAGACATCAAGGACATCGACCCGGCTGACATAAAGTCGCTCTCTGTTCTGAAAGACGCCTCTGCCACAGCGATTTACGGCTCGAGAGGTTCGAACGGAGTCATAATTATCACTACCAAGGACGGCAGCGGTAGCGGAAAGATAAAAGTGAACCTATCGGCCCAGTGCGGTGTTTCCATGCTGGCCAGGAAACTCGACCTTATGGACAAGAACGAGTTCATCCAGTACCGCAACGATTACAGGTTCATAGATGCATTTGTCGTGGGATCAAGCCCTTCCGCGGTATATGATCCGAATGATTATGAGAACAATACGGACTGGCTCGCTTCCATTACGCGTCCGGCTCCCTATTCTTCCGTCAATCTGTCCCTCAGCGGGTCGGAGAAGAATCACCAGTACTACGCTTCCGCAAATTTCACCGACCAGGAAGGAATCATAAAGAATAGCGGCTTCAAGAGGGTCAGCCTTATGTTCAATACAAGACGCCAGTTTACCAAGTGGCTGTCCCTGAGGTTATCCATAAGCGGTTCTTTCAGGATTGAGAAGCCGAACAACGCGATAATTGGCGGAACCGACAATGCCGGCGGCGCGATTTATCTTTCTCCTGTCATCGGACCTTATGACAGGAACAATCCTCTGATAGAGAACTCCGCTCCAATCAACACGCCTGTGGCATGCATAGAACTCATTGAAAAGAAGAAGAATAAATTCAGCAACACAGATGCCCTGACTGTGACCCTGACCCCTGTCAAGGGCCTGAAGATAGAGAGTCAGAATTCTTTGATACTTTTCCAGATGCACCAGTACAATTACTGGCCAAGCACTATGCCGAAAAAGACGGAAAAGGAGGGCGCCGATGCCCAGAGAATCGAGGGTGACAATATTGGCTTCTCAACTGAAAATACAGTGAACTACAAGATAGGTGTACGGAACCATAACTTCGATGTCATGGCCGGTTTCTCGGCCCAGCAGAAATCCGGCAATTCATTGTCCATAAAGGCGGTAGGCCTGGTGTCAGACTATCTCAAATGGAACAATATGAACGCCGTTACAAGCAAGGAGAACTATACCGTGACGTCCTCGGCATCGAAGGTTGTAAGGGAGTCGGCCTTTGCGAGATTCAATTATGATTATGCTTCAAAGTATTATTTGACGGTAACATTCCGTGCCGACGGTTCATCGAATTTCGCGGCAAACAGGAAATGGGGCTTTTTCCCTTCCGCCGCAATCAAGTGGAATGCAAAGAAGGAGAACTTTCTCAAGAATGAGCATTGGCTGAGCGCCCTTGATCTGAGGTTGAGCTATGGAAGGACAGGAAACGATTCTCTCACCTCCTTCCGTGCCATTCAGGCTTACGAATCCACTACGGACTCCTATCTCTTTGACGGTGTCCAGGGCTCCAGTTTCTATCCCGTGCGTCTTTCAAGCCCCGACCTCAGCTGGGAGAAGACAGATATGTTCAATGTCGCTCTTGAGGCAAGTTTCATCCACGACAGAATCAGGATTCTCGCCGAATATTACTTTTCCCGCACCTCCGACCTGCTGCTTAGCGTAAAAACCATACAGAGCACAGGCTACAAGTCGAGGTTCGAGAATCTCGGCATAACCAGGAACTCCGGAGTCGAGTTTACCTTGGAGACCCGAAACATAGAAAGGCGCAAGTTCGGATGGAACACCGTCATCTCCTTGTCCCATAACAGCCAGCGGGTAGATGACATAGGACAGGAGAGTTATGTGCCTATGATAACCGCTCCTTCAGGCTATATGATGTATGGCTACAAGGCCGGGTACCCGCTCAATTCCCTGTGGGGATTCGAATATGCCGGAGTCTTCAAGTCAGCGGAGGAATTCGACAGGAACCAGATTACCAGGACATATGCATGCCAGCAGTCCTATACGAGGAATACCTGTCTGGGAAGGCCGAAGTACACTGACCAGGACCACGACGGGGTCATCTCCATGAACGACCTTGTCTACCTCGGAAATGCCGATCCAGTGGTTTACGGAGGAGTGCAGAATGATTTCTATATAGGCAAACTGTCCCTTTCCGTTTTCCTGGCCTATTCAATAGGAGGAAAGATTTACAATTACAGCGAAATCTATATGTCAGGAGGACAGACCGCCAACCAGTACAGATATATGAAAGAAGCCTGGCATCCCGAAAGAAACCCGGATTCGGATCTTCCGAGAGCCGGACATTCCCAGACGACCCTGCCATGTACCCTGCTGGTTCATGACGCTTCTTTCCTGAGGCTGAAGAATGTCACTCTGTCGTACAGGTTTGACATTCGCAAAACCTGGATGAAGTCGGTGACCCTGTCCCTTTCCGGTGAGAATCTCTTTCTCTGGACGAAATACAACGGATTTGACCCGGATGTCTCCACGGAGAGCGAAGATTCCGCCCTCAGGCGTGTCGACCTGGGTGCATATCCAAAGTCGAGGACAGTCACCGCCGGAGTCAAAGTCAATTTCTAATGAGTCGGACAACAAGTCAGATAATGAATCGGATGATGAAAAAGAATACAATAGTGTACATTGCTTTCGCGCTGTTTCTAAGCTCTTGTTCACTTGACGAGAACCCTGTTCATTTTGTCTCGAGGGAAAATTTCTTCCGGACAGAATCGGAATGCCGTGCAGCCGTGAATTCCTGCTACCGCCCGCTCAAGAGCATCTATCAGAACAAGTTTCTGGCGGTAACGGAAGCCTGCAACGACCTCTTTACATCCTCTTCCTCGGGAAAGACGGACTTTACCCTTGCCGTATCTCCCGCCCAGCCTCAGTTCGGACTCCAGATCTGGCAGTACGGGTATCAGGGAGTGATGTATTGCAACGAATGCATAGAAATGATAGGTCGCAGCGGGATAGACGAGAACAGCAAGTCCATGATGACCGGTGAGGCAAGAATTCTCCGTGCTCTCTACTATTATCTCCTGACCAATGTCTTCAACGGAGTCCCTTTCTATACCTGTATGGTGGAGTCCCACGAAACCCTTGAGGAAATCAGGAAACTTCCAAGAACGGAGGCCAATACTATACGCTACGAACTTTACAGGGATCTCGAGGAGAATGTCCTGCCATATTATGACGCCCATCCCGAGCTCAAACTCAGGGGAAGCGAAGTGGCGGAACAGCGTGCAGGCTATCCTCTTGCGCTGATGCTGATGGCCAAATTTGCCATGTGGTATGAGGACTGGGATGCTGCCCTGGCTCCTCTGGAGGCTTTGGAGGAACTCTATGGCGAACTGACCGAGGCAAGGTATCCTCTGGAAGAAACGATGTGGAGCAGGAAGAACACGGCTGAAAGCATCTTCGAGATCCAGCACGCCTGGTCTGAGACCGGAGTCCAGTTCTACAGTACCATAGCCCCGTCAATGTATCCGAAACTTGACAAGGATGGCGGATGGTATGACGGCGTATATATGCCGGAAATAGGTACGACCGTGACAAGGTTCAATGTCCTCACCTGTACCGCCTATTATGCCATCTATTTTTCCAAGAAAAGCACTTCCAAGGTAGAGGATACCGGAAAGGCCAACGCACTCATGAACCCATTGCCTCTGAAGTTCACCGAATACAACGAGGCGACCGGCCGTTATGACACCGAAATCGATCTCGAGGCATTCAGAACTGGAATAAGGACGGATGACGGTAAGAAAGTGGACAGAAGGTCGATGATTGCCCTGGGCTTTGGACGTACGGACAACGGGGAGACTTTCAAGGCTGTCAAGATGTACGGCAAACCGTACTGCGGCCCGAAATTCTGGTGCCCGGGGATGGTCACAAACCACGACGACAACAACTACAAGATATTCCGTTATGCGGATGCCGTCCTTATGATGGCGGAATGCCATAACCGCAATGGAGACATCGCCAAGGCATTGAAATACGTCAATTATACAAGGACCAGAGCCGGGATAGACCCTGTGTCCGGCTTTCTTAGCGAGGATGAGATGATGGCCGAAATACAGAACGAGCGCGCCAGGGAACTGGGTGGCGAGATGCACCGCAAATTCGACCTTGTGCGCTGGGGAATATGGTACAGTCGAACGGTAACCTACAATTATACCAATCCGGTGCTCAGCGAGAACATACGTCCCTACCACAGATATTATCCGATACCGGACACAGAATGTGCATTGTCCGGCTACGTCCTGACCAATGATGAGTACAATGACCAATATTAGAGCATTTATGAAAAGCTGCATTCCTCTCCTGCCCGCACTGATTTTTGCCGTGGCCGCCTGCAACGTTCCGCTGCCGGACCGTATGGAGTTCGGAGTTTCGGAAAAAATTGTTACGGTGCCGGCAGAAGGCGGGGAGGGAGTAATCAAGGTTTATTCTGACGGGGACATAGCCATAATCCCCGAAGCAACTCCGAAATGGGGAGTGATAACTTCTCCGCTGAACTTCTCTTCGGACGGGGAAGTCCGCGTCAGCTTTCAGGCCAATTATGACCTGAGGCGTTCCGTGAAAATTGCTGTTTCGTATAGGAACGGCATTGCTGCGGATACGCTGGTGTTCCGTCAGGAAGGCGCCGTTGCCAGATTTTCTGTTGCTGAGCATGCGATATTCGTGGATTCCGGAGCTGACCGTACCACGGAATTGGCCATATCGACGAATGTGAATCCATCCGCCATCGACGTACATACGAGATACATTGACGAGGGAGATGACTGGTTGGGTGAAATCAAGATTTCATCAAGGTCGGTGAGCTTCATGACATACGGGTCCCAAAGTCCGAGAGTCAGAAAGGCAATCGTGACCTTGTCGCATGAGGACGGCTGGGGCGTAGTCCTGAAGGAAACGGTGTCGGTCAACCTCTCGAATTCTTCTGGCCAGTTCGGGGAAACTCTGAGCTATACCCAGGCAAGGATGATGGCAGGGGAAGATGGCAAGCTGATAGAAGGGGATTATCTGCTCAAGGGAATCATAGTGAGTGATTGCCTGAGCAACAATATGGATATGAACTACAATACAAGCTATAATGTTGTGGATACGACTTCGAGTCTCAAGACTGCATATATCGAGAGTCTTGACGGTATGTACGGTTTCAGGCTTGTATTCGACGATGTCGCCGACAACATCTTCCGGCAGAAGCAGATCGTGGAGATAATGCTTTCAGGAAAGCATATGAGAGTTGAGACGCAACCGCAGCGCTACACGATAAGCGGAATGGGGGTCGAGGACTTCAAGCTATGCGGCACGGTTGAGACCATTCCAGAAAAAGTCAGGAAAATCTCCGAGTTGACAGACGATGACGTGAACACTTTCGTGGAGATAGAGAATACTGAATTTCTGGACAAGGACGGCTGTTACTCGAACGTTTACGACGCCTATACCCTTGAATCTCCTTTCAACAAGACGACAGTCAGCAACAAATTCAATTCCGACTGCTGGCCGGCCCTGCTCGTGGATGCGGATGGAAGGACCATATATGCAATGGTGAATATGATGTGCCCATGGAGGAGAACAGGAGGGGGAGTGCCGCAGGGAACGGGCCCTCTCAGGGGCATACTTGTCCATAACGACCAGCCCCGCTATGGGGATATGGGACCTTACCAGATACGTGTCATCGATGATTCGGGATACGCCCAGTCCCGGTCTGAGGGCAGTTCTTTCGAAACTCTCTTGAAATGGGACGCACGGCCGTATAAATACAATTTCTCGAATTACGGCGATTATTTCCCTTACACTGCATCCAGCAACGGAATGGATACCTGCATACCTTCCGATGATTTCGACAAGGAAAGCGGCGCCTGCAAGGGCATACTCTCATTCGAGAACAAGATGGGAATGCCTATGTCCGGAACCAAGGCCTTGCGCCCCTGCCGCTCGTTCCAGGCACTCAGGTCCAACTCCAGCCCGGGAGGCGGCCAGTCCGACAACCGCGCGCTCAGCATACAGTGCAACATAGCCGGCTTCTACAACTGGAACAGGGACGGTTCCATAGAGTCCTACAACGGAATTGTTTCCCGCTTCGCCACAGAAGGCCTCGAAGGAAAGAAATTGTTCCTTTACTTCTCCTTCTGCTGCGGTGGCAATGACAACCACGCCTTCAAGAATTTTCCTTCCCGCTGGTGCGTAGAATACTCAAGCGGACCGGGCCTGCCCTACATCGTAGTTCCATCAATGGAGACAGCTGCTCCTTACGTTCATCTCAGGTCCTATGGTTTCGGAGGTCCAATGAACGTGGACGGACGCAGTTACAACCCATCATATTCGACGGGCATGGGCTATACCGAACATTTCTTCGAATTCCCGGACGATATACTGGGAAAGGAGGAGGTGAGGGTCAGAATCAGGCCTTATGATACCAAGGTTACCTCAATTCCGGAGAATCCTGCGGACAATATTGAGAATATGGAGGCTTGCGACGGCATCGACATCTATCAGGATATACGTTTCAACAGAATAATTTTCCTCATAAAATAACACATTATGGAACAGAACATCAAAATGAGCGCCCTTGCGGGGCTGAAATCGATGGCAATTGCCGTTCCAGTCGCAATTGTCCTGTCTGCCGGTTCCGTCTCCTGCAACAGGGAGCTGCCTCCGGTAGAGGATCCGCCTGTCTATTCCTTTGAGGCTGAATTGCCTGTCACAAAGATTTCTCTGGAGTCGGATTTGTCCCTTTCATGGGAAGTTGGAGACATCATTTCCGTTTTTGACGGAACCGATGTCCGTGAATACACGGCAGAAAGTACCGGAAAAATGACTACAGTCAGCAATACCGAGGTCAAGATTGACCCGAAACTGACTTATTATGCCGCATATCCTGCCGATGAGAGAACGGTATTCGAAGAGGAAGGCATACTGATGACCGTTGATTCCCGGCAGAGCTGTTCGGAGAATCCTTGCAGCTATTCTTACGGTATAGCCAAAACGGACGGAACCGAGAGGCACTTCTCGTTCAACAGTCTGGTTTCGATTCTGGCCTTCAATGTGACTGATCCCGACATCAGCAAGATAATCATTTCCGGAAACAACAAGGAGTTCCTTGCCGGAAGGGTCAGGGCATCCTATGAAGAAGCCTATGTCGAGAGTGTCATCAACGGTTCCGAGCAGATTGAAATCATTGCCGAAGACGTGATGGCGACAGGTCGCCATTACGCTGCGGTGCTGCCTCAGAACTTCAATTCCGGCATCACAATTTCGATGATTCACAAGGAGGGTACATATTCCGTCGTCCATATCAAAGAATTTGAATGCATGGGCAGAGGCATCGTCGACCTCACAAATCTTGAGGAGTCGAGAACCTCCGAAACAATAATCACGACGGCCAATGAACTTAAGAAGTTCCTCGAATCTGCAGCTTCCCTCCCATCTGACCATAAGGTGAAACTCGCTAACGACCTGGATCTTGAGCTCGTCGAACTTCAGCCGGCCGAGTCCTTCGGAGCGGAATTTGACGGACAGGGGCACGAAATTCAAAACTGGAAGGCGAGTCGCCCTCTGTTCACCCTTTTGAAAGAAAGTGCAGTAGTGAAGAATCTCAGGTTGGCGTCAAGCTGTGAATATCTGATTGACAGCTCAGAGGCTTCAGAGGCTTTTCTCGTTGCCGAGAACTGCGGTCTTGTAGCCGATTGCACGAATGAAGGAGCTGTGAAGACAGTATCCGGCATATCCAATTTCACCGAGTCAAAATCCATAGGAGCTCTTGTTTCCGTCAACAAGGGCAGGGTTGAAGGCTGTGTAAACAACGGCAAGGTGGCGATATACAACAAGGCATTCTGGAAGTGTCCTATGTGGGTTGGAGGAGTGGTCGGCAAGACTTGTCCTGAAACCCCGGGAACATCGGTGTCCGGATGCAGCAATTCGGGATATGTAGTTCTTCACGCCCTCAGAGCCAAATCACCTCTGTTTGTGGGAGGAGTAGTGGGTGGGTCTGCCGCCACCTTGCAGACTTCCGAATACAAATGTGATGCTCTGGCCGATTATGGGCAGATACTCAACTGCAGCAATTCAGGCCGCGTTCGCATAGAGAATGAGGATATTGCTTCTGAAAACGCAAACAATATCAACAACCATAATCTCGGAGGAGTCATAGCTTATTTCGAGGGCTCCATCTCCGGATGTACCAGTACCGGAAACGTTGAATATGAATCCCCGACAGAAGGTATTTTCAGTATAGGCAGAGCTGCTGTAGGAGGCGTGGCCGGATTCGTGTCAGGTTCGGTGACCGCTTGCAACAACTCCGCGGTCATTACGGTAAAAGGAACATTCGGCCGTTCCGATGCTCTGAAACTCGAAGCGGGTTCTGGTGCAATATGGAGGGAATGCGTATTCGGCGGCGTTGTCGGATATGCAGGTGACAATACCGGAAGCACCCAGATTTCCGGCTGCAGCAACGAAGGCTCGTTCAGTTTCGATATCAGGTCACTCAAGGGTGACAAATTTGCTATTGCGATGATAGGAGGTGTAGTGGGCCTTTCCAAATCACTTGTCACGGGATGCTCCAATTCAGGACACCTGCTTGTGGCGTCAAATGTTCATTTCAACAATTATGGCGGTATCGCCGGACGTTCCTCCCATCAGCTTTCATCCTGCTCCAATTCCGGCTCCATTACCCTCGACAATCTTACGGCAGACGTGACCGATATGTCAGATCTGACCTGCTATGAGTCCTATGTCGGCGGAATCAGCGGAGTTCATGCCGTGGCGGAATACACTTCGGCTATAGCTGACTGTGTCAATTCTGGAAATGTTGTATTCAAGAACGGAGTCGGGGAGAGACAGATGAACGCGACGAAAAAGACCACCCGCATACAGTACGTGGGAGGTGTGGCTGGACTTTCCACCGGACAGATTACAGCCACATCCGGCAACAGGATTCTGAATTCCGGAGAAATCTCGTTCCAGAGCGGATGCAGAACATATCTCGGCGGAATTGCAGGAGCAGCCATCGCAAGCGTGCTCAATGCGGACAATTCCGGAAATATCAAGGTTGGAGTTGAGGGTGCCGGTATCGCGGCAAATTCCATGGTCGGAGGCTCAGTGGGCATCATCGCCCACCAGCAGAATATTCAGTTGGAGAATGAAACCGCCGTCAACCGAGGCCAGGGTATTGGCAACGGGGTGACACTTACAGGTGGATCTTCTGGAAACGTGACAGCCATTCTCCTTGGGACCACCACAAGCGGAATCGGACTTCTCGCAGGAAAAATCAATGCAAAGGCCGATTCGGAAGGCAATTTCTACTGGACCGGAGCAAGCCTGAAAGGATACTTGAACGTTACCGGTCAGCAGGACAAGGTCGGTCTGTTGTCTGGTGGCGGTCTCGGTGTAACCAAGGTGTTCTGCGGAAAGGAAGGAGAGTCCTGCACGGTTTCCGGTGTCAGCCTCAACGGCACGCCAATTGCCGGGAAAGATGATTTCGTGGCTCACTCAGGCAGTGCAATCACTAGCGAAATGCTTGATGTGACCTTCCTCAAGTTCGGCGAATGATGAGACTGTTGACTGTCCTTGTTCTGGCGCTTATCCTCCCCTGCAAACTCTTTGCAGGGGTGGAGATTCCCAAGAGGGGAAGTGTTCCCCATCCGCGACTGATTATGACGCGGGAGGATGAACAGTCTGTGAAAATGCTTATAGCCAGAGACAGATATGCCCGCATTGCCGACAGCGCTATCGTTGACAACTGTGCAAGGAGACTTACGGAAGCTGTTCCCGGCAATGAGAGGGATGCTTCCAACGTAAGGATGAAGAATGCCTCACTCATAGAGAAGGATCTCAACCTCTTTGCATATGTGGCGCGTATCCACGACGATGAGCAGTGCAGGAAAAGGGCCATAGACCAGATGATGTCAGTCTGTGATTTCCCGGACTGGTCTCCTTCCCATTTCCTGGATCCATCTCAAGTAGCCTTCGGGGTGAGTATCTGCTATGATTGGCTATATGACCATCTCACTCCGAAACAGAGAAAGAAAGTGAAGGACGCTCTGCTCTACAAGGCGGTGCTCCCTTCCTTCGAATCTCATCCGAACCACTATTTCTTCAGTCCGACCAACTGGAATTCGGTATGCAACTGCGGTATCGTGGCTGCTGCGGCGTGTCTGATGGACGATTATCCCGTCTATGCACAGAAAGTACTCGAGAGATGCGTCGCAGGCAACCGCAAGGTACTTGATTCGTATAACCCCATTGGGGCCTTCCCTGAGGGCTATGGCTACTGGGCTTTCGGGACCAACCACGAGGCTATGCTCATCAGCATGCTGGAAACGGCTTTCGGAAGCGATTTCGGCCTGAAGGAATCCTCTCCGGGATTCATGAACACATCCCAATTCATACTGAATATGAACGGGCCTTTCGGCATGGGCTTCAATTACGGAGACAACGCCCCGCAGGCAAGGCTGCATCCCGCTGTATTCTGGTTTGCCAAGGAGTCCTTCCAGCCCTCGCTGCTGTATATGGAACGGCAGTTCCTGCTTTCGGACAATGACATCACCATTGGAGCCGGTTACGCTCTCCCCGCAATGATGACCTGGTACTCCGGAATCAGTTCTTCCGGCGAAGAGTTGCCGTCTAACCTTTTTTACGAGAATATCGACCCCGATATTCCATTGTTCATATATCGCTCCTGCTGGGACAGTCCCGATGCCGCGTACCTTGGCGTCAGGGGAGGGACTGTAAGGAAAGTCGGCCATTCACATATTGACGTGGGCTCTTTTGTCTATTACAGGGACAGCGTGAGGTGGATATGTGATTTGGGCAAGCCGGACTATGTACTTGCAGAGAGACATCTGGGCCATAAGCCCTTCTTTACCCTTACTCAGGATTCCAGAAGGTGGGAGGTGCTGCGTACCGGGGCTGAAGGCCACGGTATTGTGACATTCGACGGAGAGAGACCTCTTGTGGATTCTTATGGCAAGTTCCTCAGGACATTCAAGACCAGGGCCCAGAAAGGGGTGATGATGGATTTGACCGAGATCTATTCCGCCTCAGTAAGCAAATATCTGAGGATGGTATATCTGGATGAGAATGAGGGCCTTGTCGTTTCAGAAAAAATTGTTGCATCTGCAGCAGACAGGCTTGTAAGATGGAAATTGATGACAGAGGCTCAGCCGCAGATGCAGGATGACGGCTCTGTTGTGCTGTGCAAATACGGGAAGTCAAGGACGATGAGGATGAGCTCTGAGGGTAAAACCATAAAACTGTATGCATCAGAGATTGAAAGCGACAAACCATGGGATACGAAGAACAGGGGATGCTATTGCATATATGTCGAGTTCCTTCTCAAAGGCGGAGAAACAGTGAATCTTGTCACAAGCCTGAATTGACTTCTGAAAATCATTCAGACAACTTCCTGAGCCCCTCTGAAACGGAGATGTTCAGGAAGTTTTTGTATTGTTCTGCAAATGCACTGCATTCTGTCAGGGCGAGACTGCTGAACGCCGAAAGGCCAAGGAACGCCATAGGATCTCCCGATGCTATGATTTGCCGGTCCCGGTCGGTGAGATGCGGTTCGAAAATCACGATCTCTTCGCCTGACTCGGTGCGTGCGCCCATAAGATAC
This sequence comes from Bacteroidales bacterium, assembly GCA_016293535.1. Lineage (GTDB taxonomy): Bacteria > Bacteroidota > Bacteroidia > Bacteroidales > UBA932 > Cryptobacteroides. The sequence goes on from JAEDEB010000026.1 coordinate 16,058, forward strand.
TTGCAATAACTTGCTATGAGGAAAGCCGGCCTGGAAAGGTCCTTCCCGCATCGCATCATCTTCGCCAGATTGGGGACTATGTAAACTTTAAACTTCGCAGCCCCATCCCCGCACAGGCGTGAAACCTGGTCGCTGATGGCCGCGTTGGAGAAACGTCTGAGCAGCGAGTCCTTGTATTGTTCGATGTCGACGCCCTCCGGCGCCGGAACGAACGGGCTGATATCCTTGTCCATAAAGTCGCGTATCAGACAGCGGTATCTTTCGTCTGCAAGGACTTCGTCCACCTTCCTGTAGCCTTCGAGGTATGACGGATAGCTAAGGAGAGTATGTGAGGCATTCAGAAGACTCAATTTCATGTTTTCGTAAGGCGTGACGTCATCCGTGAACAGAACGCCCACCTTCTCCCAGCCGGGCCTGCCTGCCATGAACTTGTCTTCGACCACCCACTGTATGAAGTCCTCGCAGCATACGTCCGTGATTTTACCCGATTTTGTGGCCGGGGTGATTCTGTCAACCATGCAGTTGGGGAAACTGACATTCTTTTCCGCCCACAGCGCCACGTCCGGACAATTTTCCCTGAAATAGCTCAGAAAAGCTTCTCTGGCTGTGTCTCCGTTGTGCTGGAGGTTGTCGCATGAAAGAATTGTTATGGGCCTGTTGTCCGCCATCCTCAGCCTGAGGCCTTCGGCGACATAGCGGAATACGCTCCATTGTCCGCTCTCGCTGCTCTTGTAACCTCCTTCCGTGATGGTCAGGGTGATTATGCGTGTCTGTTCCGAAGCAATCTGCCGTATTATCCTCTCGTGATCCTCCATACCCCAGCAAATTCCTGTCAGGGAGCCTATGCGGAATACGGTCCTTTCCCCGGAAGGGGAGCAGACTGTCAGGTCGTATATGCCCGAGTCCTTTTCCAGTGCGTGGTAAAGTTTGTCGTCGGAGGGCATAATCATGGCCCCGAAGATACCCCAATCCCTTTCTGCAGGGTCTTCCAGAAGCAGGTTGTTATAGTACTCAAGGTGCGCTCTGTGGAAATTCCCTACACCGAAATGTACTATTCCCGACTTGACCGACGCCCTGTCATAGTTGAAGGCTTTCATCTCCTGATTCTTCATCCCTTGCAGGCTATGTGAATATTCAGGAACATCCTTCCTCCCTCGACATCGGCCGCAAGCCGGATGTAGTTCCCGAAGTTCGGTTTGACCTTGATCAAGTGGAGCCCCTGCCCGGAAAATTCAACAGGGAGACTGCCGTCATCCACCCAATGGACCCCGTCCTGCGACAGCTGGACCTGTCCTTTGAACAGAGGCGTCCCTTCAGTCTTTTCCACCATTACGAAAATTAAGGCTTCATCAGCCCATCCGGCCTCATAGGGATGGGTCTCGAAACGGCCGGAGAAGAACTTCTTTACCTCAAGATGGGCATCGTGAAAATTTTTCATCTGTGTATTCGATATATTCGACATTTTTCATTCCTGTGAGACAAGCACGGAATCGACATAGAGGAATACCCTCCTGTCAGTGTCAGTCTCCACCCAGAACAGCGGATTTATGAGGTTGTCAATACGCCTGTATCCGTCAATCGCATCGGCTTTAATTCCCCTCATGTCCCAAATCCTGTCCTGGCATTGGAATTCGACATATTCTCTCAGCACCGTGTCTATCTTCAGCCTCATATATTGCCAGTTCAGCTTGCAGTCGGTCTCGTTGTAAATCAGGGCCTGTTCCCCTTCGGGAAGATCCTTGAATCCGTCGTGGTCTCCGTTGGGATATCTTTTGCCGAACCACCACGGGTCCACGCCCTTCCTGCACCAGTCGCCCTCAAGACCGAAAGCCCAATCCTTGTCGGTAATGCCGTCCCTGGAACTTTCATACTGCCACTTCTGTTTCATTTTGCCGTCCACTGCATTCAGGTATCTCATCCCGACGTGGTATCTCTTTCCGCCTTCCTGCACGTCGAATCCCATACCGAAATCCCTTATCGAATTCTCGTGCAGTCCCGGCTGGGGCCTGTCGCCTCCGTCAACCACGTCCTGCTCGGCCGTGTATGAGAACCAGCATTCAATCTGAAGATACCTGCAACCAGGTCTGTAGAAAGACATCCTTTTGATGGCATGTCCCAGACATCCTTCGGCTGGCTTTTCCACGTATGGATTCGCAACAGGCCGAGTGGAGAGTTTCATGCTGAAGGTTCCGGACATTGCCCCGTGTGTGCCGGGATAGCGGAAGGTAGCAGAACTGAGCATTACCGGCGGCCACTGGTCCTTGCAGACCAGAGTTTTCGGTACGTCGAAATCGGGATACTCCGTAAAGTTAGGCATAAGGGTCATCCATCCGTTCAGTCCGTTGTTGAACACGTCATAGCACAGTATGTTGCCCAGGGGGCTGAAACGGCTTTTCATCAGCAGCTCTTCCATATGAAAACGTTATTGTTTGGGAATGTCTTTGTAGATTAATTCTTCCTATTTTTCTTTCCGCACCCGGACTTCGGCAGGGACAGCCTGTAGATGTCTGCGTTGAGGGAACTCTTTTCGGGGTCTGCATTGGTGTTTACATAGAGCCGGCCCTTGTGAATACAGACATCTTCCATCTCCTGTGGGATTTGTTCCATGAGTTCGTATCCTGCGCATATTGTCCCGCTGTCCGTATCGAAGACCCTTAGCCTTGAAGGATAGGACGGGTCCATCTGTCCGAGTCCGAAACAGTAGTAAATCTTTCCGTCGTATGCACATCCTGCCTGCGTGAACCATGTTTCGAAAGGAAAGATTACCTGGTCGAGTATGTCATCGGCGCCGAGGGTGACAAAGGGCCCTTCCGAGAGCGCCGGCACCCGGAATCTGGTGGCCACGTACTGGTTATCTCCTTCGTGCGCAGTCACTGAACGTATAGTCCTCTTCTGTGCCGAAAACACCCAGAGTTCACCCCTTGCGCGGTCCACCATCCAGCTCGGAGCACCGAAAATCGTTGCATATCCCTTCTCTTCCCATCCACCGATATCAAGCGTTATGGTCTGTACAAGCTCCGACGAGAATTCCTTTCCCTTGCGGGTAATGCTTTCGACAAAGCATTTGAAGTCTATCTCTGAGCCCGGTTTACCGACAGTTACATAAAGCAGAGGAAATGAAGCTCCCTTCTTGGTCTCGATTCCGAAACTGGCATTGTTGGCGTGGTTGTCCTTCTGTGCCGATGCCAGGGCAAACTCTGCAACTGCCCCTTCCTCTGGTTTCCTGAAGTTGAACACGCGGGCATAGCCGCCGTCCTCGAGACAGAAAATCCAGTTTCTGCAAATGTCCATACCCTGCTGAGTCCTTGAACTGCTTTCCTTGCTCAGGAATACGGAACATTCGATGATTGCTGCAATTATCAGAGCCGTCTTTCTCATTTCCCTGTTCTGTGAATTATGCGGTAAAGCAGATATGCGCCTATGATGAGTATTATGGATATGATGAAACCTATGACTATTCCTTTCACCTCCATCGTCTTCGCATCGCCGGCAACAAGCAGTCCCGCAAGAAGGAGGGCAATCGAGCCAAGCGTGATGCAGAAACAGTTCACTGCAATAAGAGAATACTCCCTTGTAGCTTTCTTCATCATGACATCCGGTTCCTTGTCGGCATTCGGGTCGGTGTGGTTGCTGATGGCTTCCCAGCCCCTGTCCTCCCTGTGCCTTGCAGCGGAAATGATTTCCATAACCGAGAGTATCACTACAGGAAGCACGCAACCGGAAATGGCTTCTATCATGCTTGGCCTCAGAATTTCAGCCGGTACTGTCAATTTTGCGCTTATCCCGACTGTCCAGGTGATAATCATTGCCATTATGAGCTGGTTACCTGTGAGTCTCCTGGAGAAAAGGCCCCAGATCGACGGTATGTAGAGAGGGCACATAAGCATGGTGAGCAGGGTCACGACTACTTTCTCAGCCCCGCCGGCAAAAGGCACGGCCATCGACAGTCCTATTATTACAAGCCCGAACACGAGAGTGAACAGCCTGCCCACCCTTATCCTTGTCTTCTCGTCGGCATTTATGTTCTCCTTGCCTTGTCCCCATATTTCGTAGGTATAGACATTGGCATATACGTTCAGTATGCCTGAAACGTTGCTGAGCGTTGCCGAAAGCATCGCGGCGAGCATCATTCCGAGCATTCCGCGCATCAGGACAACCTTGCTCATGTTTACATATGCATGTTCCCCGTTCCAGGTCATAGTCGCTGCGTCCGCATCCAGCGCCAGCCCCGGCTCCATAACCCTGTATATCATAGTGGGAAGATACCATATCAGAGGCGTGACAAAATACAGGAATCCGATGAGGTAGGTACTCCATTTGGCATCCCTCCTTGTCGGTACGCTGATGTATCTCTGCACGAAAGGCCAGTCACCTCCTATCATCGCCACGTTCAGAAATATCCACAAGACCAGCCAAGTCCATGAATAGGACTCAGAACTCCCGGAGAAGAATCCGGGAATCTGCGAAGCCCCTTCGATGAAGGCGCCGATTCCTCCTACGGCATGGAATGAGAGCGGTATCAGGAAAATTACCACGCTGAAAAGTACACCGAACTGGATGACATCTGTCATAAGCACGGCGAGGAAGCCTCCCGCTATGGTGTAGAAGAGGGATATTCCACCCAGGATGAGTAGTGCCCACCAGATACTCAGATACCCTGGAGCGGCGTCTCCGGGAAGGCCCGTAGAGGCAAGTATGCTCCCTTGGGGAACCTTTATCAGAGCGCACATCACCACCGCAACGGCGTAAATGGCGACAGCAGTGTGGACAGCCCTCGCGACTATTCCGGATATGGTGTAGAAACTTACCGTCTTGTGCCCGAAACGCACAGTGAGGAATTCTCCCGGGGACTTGATTCTTAACTGTCTCCATTTTCCGGATATCCATTTGCCAACAATCATCGAGGCCACTCCAAGGCACATTGCGACCACAACGGCAACAAGACCGGATTTGTAAGCCACACCTCCCCAAACGACGAAGGTGCTTGCGGAGAAGATAGTCATATATGAGGACACGCCGGACAACCACCATGATGAGTTCCTTCCTGCGATGAACATATCTTCGGAACTTTTTATCCTTCTCGACATTATAATGCTGACAGCTATGAGCCCGAGGAAGTAGATTGCAATTACCAGGTAGTCCAGTGTTACCATTAGGAGTCCGTCTATTAATATTTTTGAATCGTTTCAAAGGCAAAGATAAAATAAATTTTTGAAACGATTTAACCATATATAGAAAAATTAATTCCTAATTTTGCATCACATTTTTCCCAGGGATGAAAAGACTTACAATAAAGGATATAGCAAAAGAAGCCGGTGTCTCGGTAGGGCTTGTTTCGATGGTGCTCAACGGTAGGGAAGGGGTGAACAGCAACACTGCCAACAGGGTGCTCGACGTGGTGAAAAGACTGAATTACACTCCCAACAAGTCGGCTTCAGCCTTGCGTATAGGTCATAAGAACACCATAGGTGTCATAACCCCTGATATTTCCAACCATTATTTCTCGGAGATATCCCGTCATATCGAGAATATTGCCTACAGTCACGGCTATACAGTCCTTTTCGGCAGTTCCGATGACGACCCCGAAAAAATAGGCAGACTTATAGAAACTTTCAATTCTGATGGAGTAAAGGGCATCCTTTTGAGTCCCTGTGATGATTGCGAACCTGAAATCGAGAGAGCTTTGTCCCTGGGTATGAGCATAGTCTTGATGAACCGTGACTTGAACGGTCTGGAAACCGTAGGAAGGGTCATACTGGATAACGACAAGGCCATAGCCATGGCAATCGACCATCTCCTTGATAACGGATACAGGCATATTGAGGTAATCTCCAATGAAATAAAGATTTCAACCCTGCGCACGCGCGAGCAGGCGTATCTGAGGGAAATGAAACAGAGAGGGATGGAGGACATTGCCAGGATTACTTATGTCAAGGGCAATGATAAGGATGATATTGATGCCGCTGTGAGGGCCGCATATCAAAGGGGCGCCGATGCCCTTATTGTTCCGCGTGGCTATCTTACCCTGCACGTAAGCAATGCAATTCGCCGTGTGGGCCTGAGCATCCCCGGAGATATCGCCCTTGTCGGCTTCGACGGTGGAGATACCTACCGGATAATGACGCCCGTGATAACCCAGATGTACCAGAACAACAGGGAAACAGCCTACGATGCCTACACGATGCTTTGCGAAATGATGTTTTCCAATGTCCCCGGTACAAGAATCGAGATAGAACCTCGCATAGAGGTGGGCGGTTCCACCGTCCCTGACGGTCCATTGATCTAAGGATTTTTCGGTTTTACATTTGCTGCAGATGCGGCCGACGCACGGAGGCATTGTAACGCGACAAGGAGGATAATCTTCAAGTCTTGGACTTGTTGATTACCCTCCTTGTGCTTGCAAGGTTCTGGAAATCCCCGGTATGGGGTGGTTCTCGACTTTCTTACTTCATTCCCGGAGTGAAGAAATCCTTAGAGATTCTTATCGTGCCGTTTCTGAACGAGTATTCTCCGATGTGGATGATTCTCGGGTGAATCTTTCCGGGGCGGTTGTGGGAGTGGAAGACTATGCGCCTCTTACCCCTTGCATCCGTGAAGAAAGCGTGATGCCCCACACCCTCGAGACCTCCTGCAAATTGCAGAACAGGGTTCTTTTCTGACTTGACCCAAGGTCCTGTCACCGAATCGGACACGGCTACTCCTATCCCGTAGGCTGGACTCTCGTAGCTGTTGGCTGAGTAGGTCAGGTAATACTTGCCTCTGTGCCTGAGCACGAACGGCCCTTCGTTCACGGCCGGCCAGACTTTCTCCCATTCCTGGCTCATTCTCGTACAGAAAGTTTCAGTTCCCGGGACTATGCTCCTGCAATCATCCGAAAGGCGGGCGACCCAAATCTCGTTTCCGTTGTTGAAATGGACCCAGAACAGGTATGGCGTACCGTCCTCGTCTATGAACAGGTGGTTGTCAATACCCTTGTGCTCACGCAATGGCGCCTTTACCTCCTGACGGAAAGGGCCCAGCGGCGAATCGGACTCGGCGATGCATATATGTTCCTCTGCCGAATACAACATCAGGTACCTGTCTCCTACCTTGTAGACTTCCGGAGCCCAGAAGAAATAATTCCCGAAACTGTCGTCCTTGTTCAGGGCAAGGTACATTCCCTCTCCGTCTCCCGGCCATTCCCACTCCTTCATGTCGCGGGAAACAGCCACAGGAATCCCGTTGTCGCTGCCGGTGCCGTAAAGATAGTAGGTACCGTCATCATACAGGATGAAGGGGTCGGCGAGCGGAATGACATCGGCTTTCTGTGCAAATGCGACGCAGCTCAAAGACAGCGCAACCAGGATAGAAGCAGCTTTCATATCGTCCTTTCAGTTTTGAACAGGCTTATTTGACAACGATTTCCTTCACGTCAATCTTTCCGTGCTTCACCTCGATGAAAGGCTTGCCGTTTTTCAGGCCTACTGTTCCGTAACCGCCTTCGGTCGACAGGAATGAGCGGAAGTTCTTTCCTACCTTCGAATCGATGTAGAGGGTTTTGGTTACAGCATCGTACCTGACACCTGTAAGAGCCTGGATGAGACTGTAGCTGGAGAGAGCCCTTGCATACCATGAACCGCATTCATACTGGTTGAAAGGATTTCTCTTGGCTCCGTCGTATCTTTCCAGAACCGTTTTCACGATGTCGAGTCCTTCCTCCACCTTTCCTTCGAAGATGAGGTGTGACGCCACCTGATACTCGATGCCTGTCCAGACCTCGTCGCTGTAAACGAATGGAAGACTGAGTTTTCCGCCCTTAGGCCATGAGCAGATCAGAAGTCCGCCGTCAGGTCCGTTTGCATAGCCCGGACGCTGAGGGTTTGCGTGGTCCATAAGGCTGTGCTTTAGATTGTACTTGTAGACCGACTCCAGGTGGCTCGTGACCATCCTGCTGTCGATAGGCTCGTCAAGACCGCATACGAGGGACATCCAGCAGCCTATGATACCATCGGAGAGGCATCCGTTGCCGTACTGGTACTTAGGGCCCTCAACTTCGAGAATCTTCTTTGCCTCTTCTGAGTATGAACTGTGGAAGGACTGGGCTTTGGTAGGGTCTTCTGCGTGGAGGTCCTTCCAGCGGATATCCTGGATGAAGTATTCTCCGTTCCAGAGCTTTGTGGTCATATAGTCCTGAGCCTTGGCGAGTATGCTCTCATATCTGCTGACGTCTTTCCCGAGGAACTTGCCGATCTCGATGATGCTGTTCAGGGCGCCGGCATAGAAGCTCGTACACATACCGTCAGGACCCCAGAATTCGATGTCGTAGGTGTTGTGGTGAGGCTCAATGACAGCACCTTCCTCGTCAGGGTCCCAGGTCCTGATGCAGTAGTCCATGCTCTGTGCAATCTGAGGATAGAGGTCTTCTATCCACTCATTGTCTCCGCTGATTCTCCAGTCACGGTATACCTTCATGATGCCTCCGAGTTGTCCGTCGGCTGCTGAGTGGAAGTCGTGTCTTACCGGCCTGATAGGGAGGTTTGCGCGGAATACCTGATGGCCTTCCTTGTTCTGGTCGACCTTGAACTCGGTTTCCCGGAGAGTCCTTTCCATACGTGGGAAGAGGTGAGGGACTGCCTGTGCATAGTTCCATACGTGGGTGCAGGAGCCGTGGCAACTGCCCCAGTTGTCACCGCTGCCTTCCCATACCCAGAAGCGTCCGTCGTGCTGGCGCATTACGGTGGAACTCTTGAGTATGGTGAGGTTGTTGGCAACAGACTCCACAACCTCTGCAGGAAGGGTAGTGTCATAGAATGTCTCTGTGAACCTTGTGGTTTCGTCCTTCAGGGAAGAGTAGTTTTCCTTCCAGTAGGAAGCAACCTCATCCACGGATGCGAATCTTCTGCTGTACCAAGGCTCGTACCTGTCTGGGGTGTCCTTGTAGAGTTCGGGGTCGTAGCAGTCGCCAAAATCGGATTCCGTGGTAGCCTCTGGGCCAATCCTGTGGAATGACGTCGGAACATACCAGGCTATGTAGAGATGTATGGTCTTCGACTCGCCAGGCTTCAGGCTGAATGGCACGTAGATGGAAGCGCCGGTTCCTCCGAGCACCGGATCGTCCTCCGGCATTTCACCTCTGGATACATGGTTCCAGGCCATTGTCAGCGGGTCGAACCATCCGCCCCTGAACCAGTTGTAGTTCACCTTCGTGGTTTCCTCATCCGTGAAGATTGCGCAGTGTCCTTCGAACTCAGGGTTCCTTTCAGTCGGGTTCTGGTTTAGTATGAAGCCCTTGTCCATCTTGGTAATAGGTGAAACCTCGTCGTTGGTTCTCCACATGAAGTTCCTCGTGTTGAAGGAGTAGATGGCTTCGATTTCCTTGCCGGATGTATTGGTGAAGGTGTACTCGAGTCCTCCTACTGGAAGTCCCGAATTGTCTTCGTCGTCAGGAATGAAAGGGTTCCAGGCAACGAGCTTCACGTCAAGAGGAAGGTCACTGTCCTTGAGATTGATTTCAGCAAAAGGGAATCTTGCGCTGAAAGTGCCTTCCTGAAAGCGTGGAAGTCCCCAGGTGGTGCCGCCGACGCCCATGCCGCCTTCGTTCCTTCCAAAAATCTTGTAGTCCGGAACTGCGCTTTCAAGAACCTTCGAATTGTTCTCATAGCCTTTCACGTGTATTGCCGAGAAGGTGCAAGGCTCGTGGAAAAGTTGTGGGTAATGGTGGAATGAGACATTGGAAATAGCACCCGTTCCTTCGAGACAGAACATTCCGGAACCGAGGCCGCCGATCGGGTAGGCTATGTGGTCAAGTTCTTTCCCGGTGTAGGTATTATTGTACTCTCTTGCCTGAAGCAGAGATGTCGAGGCGGCAAGCGCCAAGACCGCAGTCAAAATACTTTTGCTTTGCATGATTATTACGCTGTAGTGTTATCTTATACTTTCAATGAATCTCTCCGGAGAGAGCGGTGAGATGCCGAAGATGATTGTATCCCCCTGTCTGAAAGGAGATTTTATCTCGAAATTCTCATAGGCAATACCTCCCGGAATAGGGGCCCTGCTCGCCCAGTAGGCGAATCTTCCGTTCACAAGTCCCTCGGTACCGGATTCCGGAAGAGGCTTCTTCCAATATTGTGTTGCTGTCGCCCCGTAATATTTCCATCCGGGGAACGTCCCTTTTGCGAGCGGCGTGGATGCAGGATCCTCCTCGTCCGGAGCGGCTATGAACCAGACTGCCCCGTCAGATCCTGATATCATTCTTCCGGCAGGGATGTGGTAGTGCTCTGCAAAACCGTCCAGCCGGTAGTCCGGCCAGATGCTTCCCGAATGCAGGGTTCCGTCCTTCAGATATAGGTTACGAAGCCTGGCCTTGTTCCCCATGGTAGCGGTGACGATGCAGTAGTCTGGCTCCGGATTGCCGTTCTCCCGGGTGAATGTGGAAATTTCGAATTCATACGGCCTGCTTTCCCGGAACTTCAGGCGCAGGTATGGCTCGGTGCCGTTGAGGAATTTCTCGGTGAAGATATATACGGTAAGTTGCTGCTCGCCATCGACAGTGCTGATGACTCCGCGTGCCGGAACGGCCTTGTCTGCATCATCCAGGATATCGTCGTCCGAACTCCAGAAAATCTTGCCCTGGCGACCGTCAATCTGGCTCTTTTCCAGTTCGGAGAGTCCGCGGATGCCCTTGCCATTGTGAGGTATAGGCTCCACGGCGATGAAATTCATCACATAGTCGTCCGGCTGGCCGAGATACGGTGTGTATATCCTGAGAAGTCCTCTCGGACCGCGCGTAGGGGCGATGCCTACCTGTATTCCATCGGCAAATCCCCATTTCGGCCTTGCGTCACTCGCTCCGTTCGGCCTTATCCACAGACCTGCCGTAGTGTCCGGAGGTGTCATGCCTTCATGGGCAATCCCGCAGTCACAAGGGCAAAGCTTCATGACGAAACCTCCTGAAGCACCGGCCTTTACCGTCATCTCCGAACCGGAGTCCAGGATTCTGGTCCCGTGAATAAGATGATCCGGATATTCATCCGTATCGTCTGCATCCATATACAGTTCAGCCCGGTAATTACCTTCCCCGAGGAATCCGAAGTCCACATGGAACTCCCTCTCCCCGGAATCCGTGATCCCGCCCACATACCAATCAGTTCCTTTCCTCCGCGCGGTGACGATATATTTTCTCGCTTCGGCTGAAAGTACTCTCGTATCGTCCCAGGTGGTCGGGACATCTTCTATGAAAGAGAATCCCGGCTGTCCCCTGTAGGCATCTGGGTAGTCGCAGACCATGTTGAGATAGCTCTCCAGAACGACGTACATTGCCAGCATGTGGCAGCGTGTTCCCGTAACATAAGGTGCGGAGTAGTGCTCCACCCATTCGTCATGAGCTTTGGACCTGAATCCTCCGAGATGGTAGTCCGCCGGTCCGGCGAGGCCTCTTGTGAATGGAATGTTGATATCGTGGTCCGCTCCCATCTGCCGGGCCTTGTCCCATTTGTACACCTCATAGTTCAGTGTGCCTTCCCTCGTGAATTCATTCGGCCATGTCCTCGACAGTCCTGACGGCTTGCTTGCCCCGTGGAACTGGATGAACAATTGGTGCTCAGCTGCTTTCCGGAGTATAGTCTCCTGAATCTCAATCATTTCCTGGTCATCCCTGTCCATGAAGTCCACCATCATTCCCTTCACGCCCCATTCATTGAACTTCGTGAAGACATTGTCTATATCCTTGTAAAGGGCCGCCCAGTTCAGCCATACGTGGATGTCCACGCCCCTGCTTTGTGCATACCGGCATACTGCAGGGAAGTCCAGCCTCGGGTCCGTCCTTGTCAGGTCAGCATTCGGGCCGGCGAGTCCGAAACCGGGGCCGTCATCGTAATACCATGGCATGTCAGCATAGCCGTAAACCGAATGATATTCAAGTCCGTGGTCTGCAGCGAAATCAATATAGTACTTGTTGGTCAGGAAATTGTTTCCCTTCTGGAATGTCGTGTCGGGAACCTGGGTGTCGTTCCACCACGGGAAAGTCGTCTTTCCTGGTTTCAGCCATCCCGTGTCCTCTATTTTGCACGGGTCACAGAGACTTGTCAGGGCCGTGCTTTCTATCAGGGCCCCGATTCTGTCACTTACCATGAACACTCTCCACGGCGTCCGGCCT
>JAEDEB010000092.1 GCA_016293535.1 Bacteroidales bacterium
CAAAGCTCAATTATGGCAATGCGGATATGCGCAGCGCGATGCAGGATGCAATGCGTTTCTGGGTGGACAGGGACATAGACGGCTTCCGCTGCGATATGGCCATGCTCGTGCCTCAGGATTTCTGGACTGAGACCATAATGATGCTCCGCAAGGAGAGCGGCCGTCCTCTCTTCTTCCTCGCTGAGGGAGAGGAAACCTGGCTCCACGAAGCCGGTTTCGACGCGACCTACGCCTGGAAACTCCACCACATGCTCAACGACATTGCCAACGGCAAGGCCGGTGTGGAAGAGCTCAAGGCATATATAGAGGCCGATGCGGCTGAATACCCGGCAGGCGCCCGCAGGCTTATGTTCACTTCCAACCACGACGAGAACTCCTGGGCCGGGACAGAAATGGAGAGGATGGGCAAGGCGGCAAGCCTTATGGCTGTCCTGACCTTCACTCTTCCAAACTCTCAGCCGCTCATCTACACCGGTCAGGAAGTGGGTTATGACCATCGTCTCGCCTTTTTCGAAAAGGACCCGGTTCCGTCCTGGTACCCTAATATGTATACTGGATTCTACCGTCAGATGACCCGTCTGCGCCACAGCCATTCGGCTCTTCGCGAGGGCAGCTACGAGGTGCTCGACGACCAGTGGGTTCCGGACGATGTATTCGCCTTCACGATGACTGACAGCAGGGAGCAGGTTCTGGTGCTTGCGAATTTCAGCCAGTCATACCGCAGTTGCACCCTTCCGGACGGCGTGAAGTGGGCAGATGCCTTCACGGGCGATTATTTCGATGATGAAATGAACTGCCCGGTGGTCGAGCCATGGGGCTGGAGGATACTTGTAAGGAAATGACAGACAAACAAATATGAAGAAAGCTATACTTATCCCGACTGCAATTATGGCAATGACAGCCTGCGCATCCAATTTCGATCCCTCATCCGTAGCTGACGCCACTCCTCAGCAGCTTGCCCATGTGGAGCCTCTGTCCTGGTGGGTGGGGATGAAAACCCCTCTCCAGCTGCTTGTCAACGGCCCTGACATCTCATCCTTCGAGGTCAGTATCGAGGGCGACAGCAGGGTTGACATCACCGGAGTCCACAAGGCGGAGAGCCCGGACTATCTCTTCATCGACGTGGACGTATGCCGCACCGCCGAGCCGGGTACGTATTACCTGGTGTTCTCCCGCGAAGGCGAGTCCTTCAAGTACCCGTATGAGATTGCAGCGCGCCGCGACGCTTCCGCGGAGCGTGCCGGTTTCACGACTGCGGATTTCATCTATCTCATCATGCCGGACCGCTTCGTGGATGGGGATGAGAGTCTCGACGCGGTGCCCCGCAATATGGAGAGCGTGGACAAGGAGGCTTTCTTCGGCCGCCACGGAGGCGACATCGCCGGAATTCGCAGCCAGCTCCCTTATCTGGAGGATCTCGGCGTGACTGCGATATGGAACACCCCTCTGCTCGAGGACAACGAACCGAGGGAATCCTATCATGGATATGCATGCACCGACTATTACCATATTGACAGGCGTTTCGGTACCAACGAGGACTATCGCGCCCTGGTAGAGGATGCGCACGCCCACGGAATAAAGATGATTATGGACATAGTCACGAACCATTGCGGCGACCGTCACTGGTGGATGGAGGAGCTCCCGTTCGCGGACTGGGTCCATCAGTGGCCTGAATATACCCACAGCAACTGCTGCTTCTCCGCGCAGAACGACCCTTACTGTGCCGACATCGACAAGGCGAATATGGAGGGCGGCTGGTTCGACCGTTCGATGGTGGACATGAACCTCGACAACCCTTATCTGCTCCGCTATTTCCAGCAGTGGGCGGTGTGGTGGATAGAGTATGCCGATCTGGACGGACTTCGCGTGGATACCTATCCGTACAACGAGAAATATCCTATGAGCCAGTGGTGCAAGTCGGTGCGCGAGGAGTATCCGAACATCAACATAGTAGGCGAGGTATGGACCTGCAACGTGCCTCAGCTGGCTTACTGGCAGGGCGGCAACCCGAACAGGGACGGTTTCGACAGCAATCTGCCGGCGATAATGGATTTTCCTCTCCACAGCGCAATATGCCAGGGCATTCCGCGCGACACGGTGTACTGGGACGAGGGTATGGTCAAGATTTATGATGCCGTGGCCAACGACCTCTATTACCACGATATGTCCAATATGATGATTTTCCCGGGCAACCACGATACCGGCCGAATCGCTGACATCATCAACCGCAGTGTTCCGCGTCAGAAGATAGTGATGACCCTCATCTCCACCCTTCGCGGAATTCCGCAGATACTCTATGCGGATGAGCTCATGGCGGTAAGCAAGGACCTCAGCCAGGGTCACGGCGGACTGCGAATAGATTTCCCTCTCGACTGGAAGGACGACCCTGTTGCGGTCGAGGTGCACGACTATTGCCGCACCCTCTTCAACTGGCGCAAGGGCGCTACTGCCGTCCATAACGGGCAGACCATACATTTCCTCCGCAGGGACAATACCTACGCCTATTTCCGCTACAATGACGAGCAGGTGGTGTTCGTGTACATCAACAATTCCCGCCGCAACGAGATTGTGCCTTGGAGCGACTATGCAGAGTTTACCTGCGAATCTGCGGCCCGCCGCGGCGCTTCGTCCCCTGCGCTTGTATCCGGTACGGACGTAATCACGGGGGAGACCGTCGACTTCTCTTCGCCTGTCAAGGTGGGTCCGCGCTCCGCGCTCGTGGTAGAGTTCCCTGCAGCAAAGTAGAATGATTCATAAGAGCCAGAATTTCAATAAATCAGATATGAGTAGATTGTTTTCAGGGAAGATTCCCGCCCTTGTCCTAGGCTTCTGCCTTCCGTTTCTGCTGTTTTCCTGCTCCTTCTCCGGAGAATTGGAGGTGACGGAATCATACGATCTCAGTTCGCCTTCGGGAAAGCTTTCGGCCCAGTTCCAGCTTGCAGAGGGTGGAGTTCCACGCTATACTCTTTCCCACGGTGAGGACATAGTCCTGCTTCCAGGACGTCTCGGTTTCGAGCTCAGGGGAACTGTAACTGCCGACAGGGTCAATTTAGAGGGGAAGGTGCCAGTCAAGGAGGACTCGAAGCCCTGCTATCTCTTCAATGAGGGTTTTGTTGTCGACAGCGTGGCTTTCGACAGTTTCGACGAGACATGGGAGCCGGTACTGGGAGAGGAATCCCATATACGTAACCATTACAACGAACTGCTGGTCTTCCTTACCCAGAGCGAATCGGGGAGGAAGATGAACATACGTTTCCGTCTCTTTGACGACGGTCTCGGATTCAGGTATGAGTTCCCTGATTCCCAGCCGCTTACCTATTTTGTCATCAAGGAGGAGCTGACCGAGTTCGCAATGGCTGAGGATGCTCTTGCATGGTGGATTCCCGGAGACTATGATACCCAGGAGTATGAGTACACGGAGTGTCATCTGAGCGAAATTGGCAGCCGTTTCCGCGGCGCTGTCTGCGGCAACAGTTCCCAGACCTTCTTCTCCTACACGGGAGTCCAGACCTCCCTCCAGATGAAGACATCCAAGGGGTTGTATGTGAATATCCACGAGGCCGCCCTCAGGGATTATCCGTGCATGCATCTTGACGTCGACCCCAAGACCCATGTGCTCACCAGCGTACTTACTCCGGATGCCCAGGGCTGGAAGGGTCATCTTCAGACTCCGTGCACCACGCCTTGGAGAACGGTCCAGGTGGCGGAGAGCGCCTGTGACCAGCTCGCGAGCCGCCTCGTGCTCAATCTCAACGAGCCTTGCGCCCTCGAAAACACAGACTGGATACATCCGACCAAGTATATGGGCGTGTGGTGGGAGATGATTTCCGGAGCCGGTTCGTGGTCCTATACCAACGATTTTGCGGCTGTGGATCTCAATACTGCGGACTATTCCTCAGCCCGCCCCAATGGTACGCACAGCGCCAACAACGAGAATGTGCGCAGATACATAGATTTTGCTGCAGCCAACGGAATGGACGCCGTCCTGGTGGAGGGCTGGAACATAGGTTGGGAGGACTGGGCCGGATGCAGCAAGGACTATGTGTTCGATTTCGTGACCCCTTATCCGGACTTCGATATCGCGGCTCTGAATGAATATGCACACAGCAAGGGTGTCAAACTGGTCATGCACCACGAGACATCTTCGTCGGTGAGGAATTACGAACGCCATCTGGAGGCGGCATATTCCCTGATGGAGAAATACGGTTATGATGCCGTAAAGAGTGGTTATGTCGGAGATATACTTCCGCGCGGCGAGTACCATTACGGGCAGTGGATGGTCAACCACTATCTCTATGCGCTCACGGAGGCTGCAAAACACCATATAATGGTCAATGCACACGAAGCCGTGCGCCCTACCGGTCTCTGCAGGACCTATCCAAACCTCGTCGGCAACGAGTCGGCCAGGGGCACCGAATACCAGGCCTTCGGCGGTACAAAGCCGCACCATACCACCATACTCCAGTTCACGCGTCTCAATGGCGGCCCTATGGACTATACTCCTGGCATCTTCGAACAGGATCTGAGCAAGGCGGGCGGAAATGACAGCAAGCCGCAGGTGACCATAGCCAACCAGCTTTCTCTATATGTGACAATGTATTCGCCTTTGCAGATGGCGGCGGATCTGCCTCAGAACTACGAGCGCTTCCCGGATGCCTTCCAGTTTATCAGGGATGTTGCCTGTGACTGGGAAGAGTCCCGTTACATTGCGGCAGAACCTGATGACTTTGTGGTGATTGCCCGCAAGCCCAAGCAGTCCACGCTCACAGCGGGTGCAGCAGAATTCAGCAAGGGAAGGGATACCTGGTTCCTCGGAGGCACGACTGACGAGAATGCCCGCGTCCTTACGGTTGCCCTGGATTTCCTTTCTCCGGGCAAGGTCTATGAAGCTTTAATCTATGAGGATGGTCCTGATGCGCACTATCTTGACAATCCTCAGGACTACAGGATATCAAGACGCAACGTGACGTCCTCAGACATCCTTGACCTGAGAATGGCCCCGGGCGGCGGATTCGCCGTTTCCTTCCGCGCCATCTGATTTTCAATCACTTACCGCGATTCCCGCGACTGGCGGGAATCGCGGAATTTGCAGGATTGGCGGGAAATCGCGATTCCCGCGACTGCTGGACTAGGGAATGAGGTAGAAAATGTCGTTGGCTATGTCGGGAGCGTTGCGGCCGTCCACGCAGACGGTGAAATCGGCAACCGCTTCATAGACGGGTTCACGCTTTTTCATCAATTCTTCAAGCTTCCCGTCCCTGAGCAAGGGTCTTTGAGCGGCGGCCTCCTCGAGGCTGCCGCCTTTTGTGAGATGTTGCCTGATTGTTTCCGGGGAGGCCTTCAGATAGAAGCAGGTTGTTCCGGAACTGACCAGATTGAAGCAGCGCTCCGTCATCACCGCTCCGCCTCCGAGCGATATGATGACATTGTCGCTTCCTGCAAGGATTTCCTCAAGGCAGTCCGCTTCCATCCTGCGGAAGGCGGCTTCGCCTTCGCTTGAGAAAATCTCGCTGACACTGCGTCCGCTTTTCTTCTCTATATAGCTGTCGAGGTCAGTCCAGCTGTGGCCCGGCAGGAGCCTTGTCAGCATTTTGCCGACCGTGCTCTTGCCGCAGCCCATAAATCCTGTCAGACTGATTTTCATTGATGGCTACT
>JAEDEB010000093.1 GCA_016293535.1 Bacteroidales bacterium
TCTCTCCAGCAATAGTGATGTTGATTTCGCAATCCTCGTTCCCGTCTTCTCCGTTAGTCTTTTCAATGACGTCATATTCGAAATGGCGGCGTTCCGCTTCATGCTTAATCTCATTTCTTCCGAATCCGGTGTCATTGCGATAGTTGTTTTCGTAATAGTCTGGGATGGTTTCTTCAGAAAGGACCTGTAGAATCGAATCGTAACATTTGTCGTCACATGCATACGCGGAGGCCATCAGTTTGGTATCCAGGGAGGAAACTCTTTGGAAATAATTGTTGATTTCTGATAATACAAGAAAGTAGTTCATACACAGTATTATTTGAGCAGACGGAATCCTTCAGGGAGGGTGTCTCCGTCTTTGAACGCAGCGATTTGCCTGAGGATATCTTTTATATGCGGCAGTTCCGAATAATCCACAGTTCCGATGATGGCATCCCTGCGGCCATAAGGTGCGAGCAGCAGGATACAAGAGCTGAAGCAGGTGTATTCAATCGTATTCGCTTGAAAGAGCCTTTCTTCGCACAAGTCCAACTTTGCCTGGCAAATAGTTTGAGCTGTTAATTCCGCAACCCTCTGGTTTTTCTTGAATCCGTCACGGATAGCATCTACCCGTTTTTGAAACGTGGTTCCATCGAGCGTGTGGACTTTGGTAGACTCGTCAATAGCGATTGCGAGTAGCCCGAAATACTCATCACCATCAGAGATGGTACCGGGGATGTCCTTGAAATATTCTGCATCCTGAAGATGCTCCGGACCGTAGCTGGTACTTATCATATCCAAGTACATCTTGTAGAGTTGTTCTATAGAGTCTGGCACAGCCACTATGTCCTCCATCATGTCAACGAGAGACTCGACGGACATATCCTTCAGTTCATATCCTTCCATTCTCGTGTTGAAATGGAAAGCTCCATATAGCAGGTTCCATCCGCCTTCGTAATCCGACTCTATGACAAAATGTTCCCCTTCAATGTCGACCTTCACCTTGGAGATGCCATTTCTCTGTCTCCACCGGCACAGATAGCCTCTTTCCTGCACTTCAGTGACGATTCCCTCACATGAGAGACCCTCTTCGCAGCTCTCATTCAGGTAATATTCAGGTATTTCCGTCATAATCAGGTTCCTGACCATCTGTTTTATAGGTGAAAATTCCAAACCGATGGATTCGGCCGCAGCAATCCTCTCCGCGTCCATATAGGATACCCTACGGAAATATTCGTTGATATGGTATAATTCCAGAAAATAGTTCATATTGGTTCATTCTATTGAAGTTCCATTACGCAGACCCTTCCGGAGCGTTTCATCCAGTGTTCGTGAGTTGCGTAAGATTCCCTGTTTTCGCAGACCCACAGGATTCCGCAGCGGAACCCTTGAGGGATGACAGGCTCTGGAGCATATCCGTCGGTGAGGATGACAAGCCCGTCGTAGCCGTTCTCGTGGGCGTAGCGGATGGGCTCGTTGAATGAGGTACCTCCGCGTCCGAGGGCTTCCACTGTCTTCAGCTTCTTCCGGAGGCTGCACACCTTGGTGATTCCGCAGTCGAATTCGATCACGTCAAGAGCCTCCACGCCGTAGCGGAAGGCTGAGTTCACCACTCCGTAGAAGTAGGAGAGGCTCTCCGAGGATATGCTCCCGGAGACATCCACGGCGACCAGCACCTTGGTGGAGAACTCCCTGACGGAGCCCATCTGGTCGAATCCGCTCCTGCGGCTGGGCTTCATGCGGGTGAGCTTCCTTCTGGAGCAGAGGATGCTCGAACGGAACCCGGCAAGAGCCGTCCTCCAGTTGATCCGGGACTTGGTGGAAGCGACGAGAGTCTCGGCGAACTCCCCGGGAATGGAACCCCAGTCCTTGGTGGAGCTGATGACACCGCTTATTTCGCTCCACGTGAGATCATCCTCATCCCAGAGTTCCGAAAGGTCCGTATATTTCTCCAGTCCGGCTCCGTCTGTTCCGATTGTGTCTGGAATCATGCTGTCTTTCTTGCTTCCCGGCTCTCCTGGGCCAGGAGGCAGCAGGGCTTCAATTTCCCTCGAGTACACCTCGTATGGGAGGCTGGTCTCCAAATTGAAATCCCCTGGCTTCTCGATCTCGAAGGACCTGTGGTCGTAGTTGTCACCGATGGTGACATTGCTCCCGAGGGCGGATGCGGCCTGCGAGCATCCGTCCGGCCTTCTCCGGTAGGGATGTCCCATCAGGATACGCACGGCCTCCGCCCTGAGGCACTCCTCCAGCTCCGTGTCCGACATCCGTCCGGTAAGCTCAGGGTTGTACTCGAGCCTCCTCTGTCCGCATCTGAGCGGGCAGGTCATCCCCCTGTTCTCCTTTGTCTCGTGGAGGCAGAGCACTCCGAACATCGGCGGCTCCGAGATGAACCACCTCTGAAGGATATCCGATAATCTCTCTGAGGTAAGCATCGTCTTCTACTTTATTGCCTTGACATACATGATGAGCGACATCGTCAGCATAGGGCAGTCGGATGAGATGAAGCGGCAGGCGTTTGGGTAGAGGTTGGAGCTGACGTAGAGGTTGCCGAAGTGCGCTGCGGCTTCCTTGGTGGTCTTGGTGAGCATCTCGAAGTAGCTCTCGAGGTTGGTGCTGACGGCGGCCTTGTCCTCCTGGGAAATCCTCTCCGTCTCAAGGTAACGGAAGATGCCCTCATTGACAACCGACAGCTCGTGGATACGGTACTTGGAGAGGGTGTTGCGGTGCTTGTCCAACTCATAGAGGACCTGCCTGCCGCTGACGAGCTTGTGGGAAGACACGCTCTGGCGGAACGCGTTTGCCGCCTTCGGACCGACGATGCTGCATATCGCCTTGTAGTGCACGTCAGTGAGCTTCTTGCATCCCGAGATGATGTCCGATACCCTCTTCCATCCTCTCCTGTCCGGGGTCTTCTCCAGTCCAGTGTCCGCACCCTCCTTGGCATCGGGGTTCTTGTCCAGCCAGATGCTGTTCTCCTGTATGAAGTCCGTCACTCGGGAGTCAACTCCCGCACCCTTTGCCCACAGTAGCCATTCCTGCACCGTAGGGACGAACTGCACGATGTTGAACCTCGACACGAGTGCCGGGTCCAGGTCTGTGAGCTGGTACTGGTCGCCTTCGTTTACCGCAGCTATTACCCGGCTTCCCTCCGGAAGGGCCCTCCCGGCGAGACGCCGGTTCAGGGCGAGGTCCATTATGGTCTGGAGTATCTCCGGACGTGCCCGGTTCAGCTCGTCGAGGAAGAGGACGACCGGCTTGCCGTCGACAGGAAACCAGTAGGGCGGCATGAAGTCGGTTTTCCCGGTCTGCTCGTTCTTGCGGGGAAGCCCTATGAGGTCGCCAGGGTCGCTCATCTGTCCGAGGAAGAGCGCGACCACGGTCATTCCTTTCTGTGAGAAGTATGAAGTGAGTATCTCCGATTTGCCTATGCCGTGATTGCCTACGAGCATGAGGTTGTGCCCCGCCGGGGTGATGTCCAGCAGCTGCCTCAGTTCAGTGATGTTCGCTTTGATGTTTGCCATTTCCGTATTGTTTTATGCCGCGAAGATAGTAGTCTTTAATGCAGAAATGTGGCAGCGGATATTAAGCTTCCGACTGCCACATTAATGCACCGGGAGACTGTTCTTTTGCATCGTAAAACAATGACGTCTATGCTTGACAAAGAATACAACGACAGTGTTCTTATTGAGTCCCTCGTGGAGGATATCCGTGAATTCACGGACGGGATGGAAGCATCAGAGGGCAAGGGGGAATACAGCATAAGAAAAGTGCGAGACAGCATAAGGCACAGTCATTTATTGAGGGCAGACCTGAGGGGACACTGTCTTGAACTTACACTCAATGAATGGCCGGTTCACATATTCCTTCGGGAGGGTATCCTTCAGGTCGGATGGGATGAGATTCCTCTGCCGACATTCGATATGGCCGTTGCTGCCCTGAATTACCTTGAGGGGATTCTTCCTGAGTACGTTTCCTGGTTCAGGGAATTGAAGGACAAGAGCAGTCTTGAGGAGGCCCGGATAAAGCAGCTGAATAGGATATGTGAAGCGACCGTGATGCCGGCCATAGGCCCTTTGGCTGAGGAGGCCTCCCTTATCTGCACCGTGCGTGCTCGGAATAATTCCTTTTCCATAGTCCTGAAAGACCGGAAGGGCAAGAGGCGCTCCTTCAGAGTCGGTTTTGAAAGACCGATTCAGGATTCCCTCGGTCCAGTCATGGAGTACATAAAGTCAGCGGCAGCGAAAGGGGCCGGAAATCTCTCTCCGACCCCTTGTTGCTGACAGGAACTCCACGGCATCAGTCGAGCACTTCGAAATCGAAGTCGCTCAGATGGCAGCAGGCCTTCTGGTAGTCGAACCCGTAAAGGCGCATATACGCCTCCTTGAGTTCCTGCGCACCGTTGGTGAACGGTGACGTGGCGTGCGTCTTGGTTGTCACCACGACGCTCATGTCAGGCGTGAGTACCTGACCGTTAGTCCTTTTGATCCTCTTCGGGGTCACTCTGAATACTCTTGACATGGTGTTGATGTTTGAAAGATGTCCGTCAAAGGTATATGACAGTACTGCAAAAGCATGGCAGCTATTTCACGATAGGGTCGTTGCAGAAATCCTTCCTACCGCAGTCCTTGCATCTGAATCCAGCCCATACCGAGTCGAAATGCTCCATTGCCGCTGCGACGAGCGCCGGGTCGTCCGTGAGGATGCCCGCCTCGAAGTTGCGCCTGCGCCCGGATTTCATTCCCATCCCCGCGCCGGTCAGGTTGGCGGAGCCTATGTAGGCCTCCTTCCCGTCGAATACGAAGATCTTGAAGTGAACCCTAGGGCACAGGGCCCTCTCCAGCCCCGTGAAGAGGGACGGATAACGGTCGAATTCCTCCCTGAATATGGGCCCCGGTTCCTTGGCGTGCAGGAGCCTCACATTTACGCCCTTACGGACCAGCTTTGCAAGGACGGCAAGGAACGGCAGGCTGTCGGGACCCACCTTGACGTGCAGGTCCTTTATGTCCGCAGTCCCTATCCAGAGGGACGACTTCACCGAGGCGCAACGGGCTATGACCTCGTTGTAATGGTCGGTGTCACATATATATCGTGTCGACATAGGCGAATGATTTGTGCAAAGATAACGTCTTTCACTGCCAAAGTAATGTCAATGAGTGACTCCGGATAGGCTGCAATGGGAGATGACGCCTTTGTCATAGAGAAACATCTCTCCGCTGGAATTCAGGTCCCAGAAAGCCGCCTCGGATTTCAGAAGCAGCTTCGAGTCCTTCCTGTCGGAAACCCTGAGTACCATACGGGTAGGGAAGTAGTCGAGAAGGGCTTTCACGTCCTGAGCGGGCTTCCTGCTGGAGAGTATCAGGCGGATTCCGAGCCCCGGTCCTTCCATTGCAAGTCGCAGGACGGAGTCCTTGACAGAGCGCCTTGAATCCCGGCTGCCGAATTCCACAAGGTCGGAATATTCATCAATCACGGTCACAATCAAAGGGAATCCCGAGATGTCGACACCTACATTGTGCAGGGTTTCCCTCCTTTCCAGCTCGCGGCACAATTCTCCGAGCGTCTCGTCTGCATCCCAATGAGGCTTCGACGTGT
>JAEDEB010000027.1 GCA_016293535.1 Bacteroidales bacterium
CCCATCTGTACCGAGTTTCCTTCGCTCTCCCCGTGGAAGTTCAGATGCGGCACAAGTACATTGTATCCGAGTGAGTCGCGGAACATCCTGGCAATCATCATCATAGCAACAGGGCTGCTCTTGTAGCCGTGGACAATGACAGCGGACTTGCGTGCATTCACCTCAGCCTCTGCATAATATGCGCAGATCTTGAATCCCTCGTCGTCGGTGATGGAAGTATCCCTCAGAATCCCGGCGTTCTCGAGCGAGTCCATCCATTCGCGCAGCAGAGGATATTTCGGGCATACCCTTTCCTTCTCCACCTGCATGTCGCGTTCAGGAATGCCTTCAAGTGCATAATTGACCATATAGAACCCGCCGCCGAAGGATATGCCGACGAGAACGACAAGGACGATGACCACCGTCCACAAAGTAATTTTCAGAGCTTTCGATTTCATGAAGTATGAGATTTTTCGGCAATATAGCAATCTTCCGGATTTCTGAAACTTGTTTTTTCAAATTCCCTTGATTCTTCAGCAAAGTGACAACAAATCTGAGTATATTTACGAGTGCTTAGAGAAATTGGAATTGGTAATGGACAAGAGTAAGTTCAAAGGTCATCTGGCCGCCTTCACGGCATACGCCATTTTTGGCATTAACATAGTGTCTACCAAGGATATATCCAACTGCGGTCTAATTCAGCCAATGGTCCTTTTCACTTTCAGGGCCATAGGGGCGACCTCACTCTTCTGGCTGATTTCGCTCTTTCTGCCCAAGGAGAAAATTGCACCCAAGGACCTTGGACTGACTGTCATCGCTTCATTTCTCGGCCTGTTTCTGACCCAGACCAGTTTTCTCAAGGCAATGTCCTGCACGACTGCAATAGACGCATCCATAATGGGATCGGTTTCCCCAATCTTCACGATGTTCGTGGCGGCAATCTTCCTCAAGGAGCCCATCACCTGGAAAAAGGCGTTCGGGGTCTTTCTCAGTTTCGGAGGCATAGTATATCTCATACTGAACTCCATTTCCATATCCCACGGAGCCGACAGGACCACTCCCCTCGGAGTGCTGATGATGTTCGTGAATGCAGCAAGCTTCGCCTGCTATCTCGGCATATTCAGGCCGCTGATTGAGAAATACAGCGTGGTGACCTTCATGAAATGGATGTTCCTGTTCTCCCTTCTGATGGCACTCCCCTTTTCCGCAAAGGGGCTCGCAACCACCCCCTACGGTGAGATTGGCATGAAGGTCTGGCTCGAAGTGGGCTTCCTTGTCCTGTTCGCCACCTTCGTGTCATATTTCCTCATTCCATACAGTCAGCAGCGTCTGCGCCCTACCTTAGTGAGCATGTACACCTACCTCCAGCCTACCCTTGCCGTCATCATCAGCATAATGACCGGCATAGACCACATGAGCATCAGAAAGGCCGCAGCGATGATTCTCGTCCTTCTCGGTGTCATAATAGTCAACCGCTCGAGAGCCTTGGACAGGGGCGGTGCGGCCGGAGAGACCGCAAAATAATGAACAAAGTTCCAATATCGACAATATTTCCAGAAACATGAAAAACTTTACTTCTGCCATCTCCAGGCTTGTATATGCGCTTGCATTGGCCGCCACAGCACTGTCCACCGCTTCCTGCCGTGGAGGAGCCGAGCCTGCCACGGAGTTCTCCTCCTTCGTTAAAGCATGCACCGGCGGTGTCATATCCTGCAATTCGACAGTCAAAGTCGAGTTCACCTCCGGCTACGGGGCATCAGCAAATGCCGCTGATGCCATAAGCTTCTCGCCGTCTGTCAAAGGCACGGTGCGCTGGATATCAGACAAAATGCTCGAATTCACCCCGGATGAAGGGGAACTTGTTCCGGGAAAAGTATATGAAGGAACAGTGGATCTCGGGAAAATCGCTGGAGTGAAAGAAAGGGAGATGAAGAAATTCAGGTTCAGTTTCGCAGTCGCCGCCAAGAAAGCCCTGCTCGAGCTTGAAAATGTCAGGATTTCCGCTTCCGACCCTGAGACTGCGACTCTCATCGGAACGGCAAGCTTCAGCTCCGACTTTCCGGCAGACAAGATAGGTGAAGTCCTGTCCTTCAAGCTGGATGGCGAGCAGTTGTCTTTGGAAACCGCTGAGTTCAAAGAAGTTCAGCCGGGTTATTTCAACTTCTCCATCCCCGGAATCCGCAGGGAGCATGAGGACCTTGTCCTTAAAGCCGTGCTTTCCGCATCCCGCTACGGATACAAGAAGGACTGCAGCGCCGAGGTCACCATACCGGGAACGGAAGTTTTCTCAGTGGTCGATGCCGTCAACCGCTATTCCGAGGGTTCACCCTATGTGGAAGTATTCTTCTCGAACCCTGTCGACATGGACCAGAACCCGGCAGGCCTCTTCAATCTGGAAGGTACGGGACGCTGCCGCTACGACCGCGCCGGCAACACGGTCAAAATTTACTACGAATCCTTCGGACGGGACGAAATCAAGCTCGAGGTGGCTCCGGGTGTGCTCAGCAATGACGGAACCAAACTCGGGGAAACCTTCCGCAGGACTTTTGCAAGCTGCGAAGCAAAACCTGAGGTAAAGCTGTGCATCAGCGGAAACATAATGCCGGACACGGACAATCTCCGCATACCTTTCACTGCTGTCAACCTCAATGCCGTCGACATATCTGTAATAAAGATTTATGCTGACAACCTGCTTACATTCCTTCAGGAGAACGACCTCGACGGGGACAGCGAACTCCGCCGGAGCGGACGTCTGATACTGCGCAAAACCCTCCGGCTGGACTCCGATCCAGAACTCAACCTCAAGGAAAAGAATCTGTTCTGCATTGACCTTTCTGGCATAATGGCAAAGGAGCCGGGGGCAATATACCGTGTAAGACTCTCATTCAGAAAGGATTACTCGCTCTGGGGCAAGGAATCCGGGAGCATGAGCTCCGGCGAAGGCGAACTCGTGGAACTCTCGTCTGACGGTCTCACAGAGATTGACGAGGCCGAATGGGACAAGCCGTGGGGATACTACTATGAGGACTTCTACGACTGGATGAGGTATGACTGGAAGGAAAGGGACAACCCCGCCAACGACAGTTTTTATATGGAATCCGGTCGTTTCCCTGTAATCAATCTCCTGTGTTCCAACCTCGGTCTCATAGCCAAATCTGCCGACAACGGAAAGCTCTGGGCCACTGTCACGGAGATTACAAGCGCAAAGCCGGTCAGGGGAGCTGAACTGACGGTTTACAATTACCAGCTCCGGAAAATTGGTTCCGGCAAGACGGATGCTGAAGGTCTCGCTGAAATACAAACAGAAGGAAAACCTTTCGTCATCACGGCCAAAAGCGGGAACAGCACTGCCTACCTGAAGATGAAGGACGGTGAAGAGAACCCCCTCAGCCGCTTCGACGTAGGCGGAAAGACCGTCACCAGGGGCATCAAGGGCTTCATCTACGGAGAGAGGGGCGTTTGGCGTCCGGGCGACAGAGTACATCTCGTGCTCCTGCTCGAGGACAGGGAGAATGCCCTTCCAGAGGGCCATCCTGTCACTATGGAAGTATATTCCCCACAGGGTCAGTTCTACGACAAGCAGGTCCTTCCGGGCCGCGGGGACGGCTTCAACGTCTTCGAATTCAAGACAGCTGAAGATGACCCTACAGGAATATGGAACGTATATTTCAAGGTAGGAGGAGCAAGTTTCCACAAGTCCCTTCACATAGAGACCATCAAGCCAAACAGGATAAAATCCAAACTTGGGCTTCCGGACAAGACCCTTCAGGCCGGAAGCAGCTGCAGGATGGAGATTTCCGCTTCTTGGCTTACCGGGCCTGCGGCATCGGGACTCAGGGCTCTTGTGACCATGAATCTGAAGGAGAATTCCTCTCCTTTCCCTGAATACAAGGATTACAGATTCTCCCTTTTCGACGATGACTATGAGCCTCAGGAGTTCGAGATTCTCGACAGGAAACTCGACGATTCGGGAAGGCTCTCCGCAGATGTGAAACTCCCTTCCGTTTCATCCGCGCCGGGTCTTCTCCAGGCCACTTTGACGACCAGGATATTCGAACCGGGCGGAGATGCAAGCATAAGCAGCAGCACCGCGCCATTCTCCCCTTACACTTCATACGTGGGCATAAAGTCCTCATCCTCAAAGGGAAACAGCCTCGAAACCGACAAGGACCAGACATTCAAGCTCGTAGTCCTCGACAAGGAAGGCAGGAAGGTAAGCGGGCACAGGCTCAGCTACCGTGTCATCAAGATAGACTGGTCGTGGTGGTGGGAAAGCCGCAGACGCCTGTATGATTCAGTGGTGGACGGACAGCATATGAATGTCGTTTCATCCGGCACCCTCACTGCATCCGGTGGCGAAGCATCCTTCAATTTCAAGGTAGAATATCCTGACTGGGGCAGGTATTTCATACTCGTTCACGACGAGACAAGCGGACACATCACCGGCGAGGTTTATCTCTTCGACTGGCCGGAGTGGAGAGGACGTGCAAGCATGCCTGATCCTGAGGGTGTCACAATGATAAGCATAGGTACTGACAAGGACTCCTACAAGGTCGGCGAGACAGCTACCGTGTACATCCCTGCGGCAGAAAACGGACGGGCGCTCATTTCCATAGAGAACGGTTCGTCGGTGCTCAGTCGCGCATGGGCCCGTACATCTGCGGAACAGACGAGATACAGTTTCCCTGTGACCGCGGACATGGCCCCGAATTTCTATGTCCATGTAACCCTGCTCCAGCCGCATGTACACAGCGGCAACGACCATCCTCTGCGTTCCTACGGAGTCCATTGCGTCGGAGTAACGGACAATCAGACAAGACTCAAGCCGCAGATTTCGATGCCTGAGGTCATACGTCCGCAGGAAGAATTCACGGTCAAGGTAAAGGAAGAGAACGGACGTGCAATGACCTACACCCTCGCTATTGTGGACGAGGGACTGCTCGGAATCACCTCATACAGAACCCCTGATCCTTGGGGCGAAATGTACGCGAAGGAGGCCCTCGGAGTCAGGACCTGGGACCTCTACGACGATGTTATAGGTGCATTCAACGGTCGACTCGCATCCCTGCTCAGCATAGGAGGCGACGAGGGCGTATCGAAGGAAAGGGTGCGCGACAACCGCTTCAACCCCGTAGTGAAATTCCTCGGGCCTTTCACCCTCAATGGAGGCTCTGACAGCCACAAGATTACGCTCCCGATGTATGTCGGTTCAGTCAGGGTAATGGTGGTTGCAGGAAAGAACGGTGCATACGGCAGTGCGGAGAAGACCGTCCCTGTACGTTCGCCGCTGATGGTGCTCCCTACCGTTCCAAGAGTGATAGGCTGCGGAGAGGAATTCACCATCCCTGCAAACGTGTTCGTCATGGAGGATGGCATATCGGCAGTCAATGTCAGTCTGAAGATTAACGGCAATGCGAAGGCCGGTTCCGATAAATGCACCCTCAGTTTCAGCGGAACTGGGGACAAGATTGCCCGATTCAGTGTCAAAGCCGGAGACAGCGAGGGACGCATTGAATTCACCGTCACTGCCGAAGCCGGCGGGCACAAGGCCACAGAGACCGTATCTGTGGAACTCCGCAACCCGTCAGAACCGCTTTCTGCAATAGACCAGAGGGTTCTGAAGCCTGGTGAGTCGGCCGAATTCGCATGGAACGGCAAGGAAGCCATATCCGCTAGCCTTGAGGCTGCAGGCTTCCCGTCCATAGATTTCAACGGAGTGTTCACTTTTGTGAAGGACTACAGTTATTTCTGCACCGAGCAGCTCTCGGCAAGAGGACTTGCCCTTGTTTCCACCCTTGATCTGCTCAGCAAAGCAAACAGGGAGAAGGCGCAGGAGATGATTCCGGCCATACTTCAGCAGTTGTATTCCCGCCAGCTGCCTGACGGCGGATTCTCATACTGGAGCGGAGGAAGCACGGCTGACGAATGGGCCAGCTCGATGGCCGGACAGTTCCTCAAGTCGGCCTCGGACAAGGGTTTCAAGATTGATTCGGGAGTTTTCAACTCCTGGAAGAACTTCCAGAAGAGAGCGTCAGTGAATTATCGCAGAAGCAGTTCCCCTGCCCTTGACGACCTTCAGCAGGCGTACAGGCTCTACACACTCGCCCTTGCAGGAGCCTCTGACGAGGCGGCAATGAACAGGCTCAAACTCAGCGAGAATCTTTCGTCACAGGCAGCATGGCGTCTCGCAGCCGCATATGCAGTTGCAGGAAAGAAGAATATTGCCGTCGATATGACTGCAGGACTCGAGCGCAATGTCGAGCCTTACCGGGACGGTAGAAGTTTCGGCTCATCCACAAGGGACAAGGCCATGATGCTGGAGACCCTTGTGCTCACGGACGACATTGCGGGTGCCATGGTTTCCGCCAAGGACGTTGCAGATGCTATCAGGGAGGAGTACTACACGACCCAGACAGCCGCCTTCGCCTCCGTAGCCCTCGGCAGGCTTGCCGGCAAGATAGGCATGGAAGCCCTGAATATCAGCGTGGACGGCAAGGCGGTCAAGGAGGCTGCTGCCGTATGGACCTCAGAGCTTGATGCATCAAAGGGCGGCGCTACGGTACGCAACAACGGTTCTTCAGAGATTTTCGTAAGCCTTGTAAGTTCTACCCGTCTGTCTGTCGGAACTGCAGTCGAGGAAAAATCTGAAGGCATCGGCATACGCAGGAGTTTCTGCAACACTGCAGGCGCTGCGATGGATCCTTCTTCGGTAAGACAGGGAAGTGACTTCTACGAGAAGATAGAGGTGGACAACATCAGCGGAAGAGACCTCAGCAACCTCGCTCTCACACAGGTAATTCCTTCAGGATGGGAGATTTTCGACGAGAGGCTTTTCGGCTATTCTTCCAGGACCGATTCCGAACATAGCTACAAGGATATCAGGGACGACAGGACACAGTGGTTCTTCGACCTGCCCGCAGGCACGCGCAAGACCTTCTGGATCAGGCTTCAGGCTTCATTCGAAGGTAAGTTCCTGCTTCCTGCGGCTGTCTGCCGCGACATGTACGACAACAGGACCTCGGCAAATACCGCATCCGGAACCGCTGAGGTAAAAAGATAATGTCCTGCCGATGAAACGGTCAGGAAAATCAGCAAGGAGCAGAGTATGGCTGTCGGCAGCCGTACTCTGCTCCTTTCTGCTCATAGCCTGGCTGTTCTGCCTGCCCCGCAATCTTTTCAAGGGGACACAGTACTCCTCAGTGGTTCTCGCCTCTGACGGGACACTGCTCGGAGCAAGGATTGCCGCCGATGGTCAATGGCGCTTCCCTGAAGAGAAAGTGGTACCGGAAAAATATGAACTCGCACTTATCGAATTCGAGGACAGGCATTTCCGCATTCACCCGGGTGTAGATCCGCTCGCGCTCGGAAGAGCGATACGCGACAATCTGTCGGCACACAGGCGGGTCAGCGGGGCCAGCACCATCACGATGCAGGTCATACGCCTGTCGCGCGGAAAGGAGAGGACGGTTTGGCAGAAACTGGTGGAGATGGTTCTGGCGACGCGCCTCGAACTGAGATGCACCAAGGATGAAATCCTCGCCCTGTACGCATCGCACGCCCCTTTCGGCGGCAACGTGGTCGGACTTTCTGCTGCCTCGTGGAGATATTTCGGCCGCTCGCCGGAGGACCTGTCCTGGGCCGAGGCTGCGACCCTGGCCGTACTGCCTAACTCCCCTTCCGGCATCAATGTGGAACGGAACAGGGGTAAACTCCTGGCAAAGAGGAACCGGCTCATCGAAAGACTCTACGAGAAAGGCCTTATGGACAGGACGGATTATGAACTCGCCCTGGAGGAGGCTCTGCCTGAGCGACCCCATCCATTGCCGGAACTGGCACCGCATTATGTAGCATACTGCTGCGCATCGAATCCCGGGGCAACTACTGCGACCACTATAGACGCATCCCTCCAGAAAAGGGTATCCGCCACGCTCGACCGATGGTCGCGGGAATTCAGCCAGAACGGAATCGCCGACCTCGCCGCTGTTGTCGTGGATGTACACAGCGGAGAGGTCAGAGCCTGGGTCGGCAATGCCGACCTCAAGAGGGAGAGGGAAGGCGCGCAGGTCGATGCTGCAAGAAAAGCGAGAAGCACCGGCAGCATCCTGAAGCCTCTGCTTTATTGTGCCTCCCTCCAGGAAGGGCTGATTCTGCCTCGGACCCTGCTTCAGGATACTCCGGTCAACATCAACGGCTTCAGCCCACAGAACTTCAACCTCAGGTATGACGGAGCAGTCCCGGCTGACCAGGCCCTTGCAAGGTCTCTGAACATACCTTTCGTGAGACTGCTGAGAGAATACGGAACAGCTGCCTTCCACGAACTGCTGGGGAAACTCGGTATGAGTACGCTGACCCGCAGTCCGGACGATTACGGCCTCTCCCTCATACTCGGTGGCGGGGAAGGAAGGCTCGACGAGATTACGAAGATATATGCCTCGATGTCAGCATATTACCAGAAAGAACTCCCTGAGTCAGCGGACTTTCCTTTGCACGACAGGGCTGCAATCTGGTATACTTTCGAGGCTCTGAAAGAGGTGAACCGTCCCGATGAGCTTGACCTCAGAATGGTCAAATCTGCCAGAAAAGTGGCATGGAAGACTGGAACGAGTTATGGATTCAGGGACGGATGGGCGGTAGGAGTGACCCCTGACTACGCTGTGGGCGTATGGGCAGGGAACGCCGACGGACACGGAATGCCGGGGCTCGTTGGCGGAAGGACAGCCGGACCGGTGATGTTTGACCTGTTCAACCTTCTTCCCCCTTCGGACTGGTTCGCCGGACCTCCTTACGGGGAATATGTCATGGCAGAAACCTGTCGGAAATCAGGTCATCTCAAATCCCTTTATTGCGACGAATGCGACACCATAGCACTGCCTGCGGCTGCTCTCAGAAGCGAACCCTGCCCATACCACAAGCCGGTAAGGCTGACAGCGGACGGACGGTACAGGACGGACTCCCCCGATGCGGGTGCGCGCCAGGTCAATATGTTTCTGCTGCCCGCAGCCATGGAATCGTATTACAGGAAAAACCATTCCGATTACGAATCCCTTCCACCACGCATCCCGGGCAGCATATCGGACGGCGAAACAGTGCCGATGGAATTCATCTACCCCGAAGCAGGCAGCGTATTCACGGTTCCCCGCCAGCTGGACGGCAAGGTCAGGGGCATTGCATTCCTTCTGGCCCACAGCACCCCTTCGGAGACTGTCTATTGGCATCTTGACGGCTCCTACCTCGGGAATACCCGCTTCAACCATTCCATGACCCTGAATCCCGAACCCGGGGACCACGTACTCACTGCAGTGGACGGATCCGGAGCAAGAATACAACTGCCTTTCTCCGTCCGGAACTGAAAGACGGAAAGCTACAAATTACTAAATTTGTCCTTTTAATATAATTCAGACAATGGACACGTCATCACTCATACCACTCGCAGCTGCGGTCGCAGGAGGCATCGCCGGCTGGTTACTGACACGCACAGTGCTCAAGCGCAGCCACAAAGCCGAGCTTGCCGGCAAGGAGGCTTCCGATGCCGCTCTTCTGGAACAGGCCAGGGAGGCGGGACGTCAGCAGCTGGAACAGCTCAATGCCGCACACGCCCAACAGATAGCCCTGCTGAAGGATATGCAGGAAAAGAATCTCGAGAGCGTCAGAAGGAGCCTGAAGGCTGAAACCGAGGAGATACTGAAGAAGAGGGAAGAGGAACTCAGCAAGGGCAACAAGGAGAACCTTGATGCCATACTCACGCCTCTGAAGGAAAGCATCAGGGAGATGAAGACCGCGATGGACAAGAATGCCGAGGACCATCTCAAGAACACCACTTCCCTCTCCGAGCAGCTCAAGCAGGCTGTCAGGGACATGCAGGAGAAAACCAACGACATAGGCAGCAAGGCCGAAAGCCTCTCAGTTGCTCTGACCGGCAAACCAAAGGTTCAGGGATGCTTCGGCGAGAACCTGCTCGACGGCATTCTTGCCAATGAGGGACTTATCAGGGGGATGCACTATACAAAGGAGGACGCAAACGATGACAGAAGCCGTCCTGACTTCGTGTTCCATTTCAAGGAAGGCCTTGAGCAGAAGGACCTTGTCGTAGATTCGAAGGTATCCCTGACCGCTTTCGTAAAGTACATGAACGCCACTGATGAGCAGGAACGCAAGAGCGCCCTGAACGATCACCTCGCGAGCATACGAGGCCATATCAGCGAACTTGCGAAAAAGGATTACGCCGGAAAAATTCGCGCCGACCGCAGATTTGCCGATTACGTGCTCATGTTCATGCCCATAGACATGGCCTTCCGTGTGGCTCTCGATGCGGTCCCGACCCTCTGGCAGGAGGCTTACAACAAGGGTGTGCTGATCACTACCGAACAGACCATAATGCCTTTCCTCAAGATAATGCAGCTGACCTGGAACAAGTTCAGGCACGACAGCAGCATGAACGAAATCGTGGAAGCTGCCGGCAGGATGATAGACAGGGTTGCCCTTTTCTATGACTCATACGAGGCTATGGGAAAGAACCTTCAGAGTGTGGTTAACCAGTATAACAGCGGGCTCATCAAACTCAAGGAAGGCGGAGCGAGCATCACTACGGCGGCAAAGCAGGTCGAAAGTTGCGGAGCAAGACTGAGCAAGGGAAAGAGTCTGGAGCTCGAGGCAAAGGAAGTGAATTTCTGAATTATTGCTAAATTTGAAGATTATTCGCTAAATCAGAACTGAAATGGCAAGCAAGAATTGGAGAAAATGCTGCGGATGGATGCTCAAGGCACTCGGCTGGACAGCCGTTGAGCCGGTCGTGCCAGAGCCAAAATGCATAATCCTCGGCGTACCCCATACCACAATATGGGATCTCGTAATTTCCTATCTGTATTATACTTCTGTCGGAGGAGATGCCAAGGTGATGGTCAAATCCAGCGTCTTCGTATGGCCTCTCTCGCCCATACTTCGCGCCATGGGCGCGGTTCCCATGGACCGAAAGAGCCCTTCCAAGGCCACGCTCGGCATAATACGCCACTTCAGGGAATCCGAAAGCTTCCAGCTCGCGATGTGCCCCGAAGGAACGCGCAAGGCTGTCAAAAAATGGAAAACCGGTTACCATACCATAGCCCGCGAGGCCGGAGTTCCTGTATATCTGGGCTATTTCGACTGGGGTACCAGGCGCATAGGGCGCGGACAGAGATTCGAACTCACTGACGACGCCCGCGGAGACACAGAAAGGATACAGCAGGCCTACGAACAGATGCACCTTGTGGGGAAACATCCGGAAGGATACGTAACACATTAGAAAACAACAGATGCCAAGCAAGCGATACTTTAAGAAGTTCAGCGAGTCCTATGTTGACACGCTGTCCAAGTTGTACCACTACTCGACAAGCGTTTACGGTGAGAACCGCCAGTCCAGCACTGTCGGAACCGGGGCGGGATATACTTACAAGGAATTCAAGCACTGCTGCGACGGACTTTCCAAGAGTCTGTGCTGCTATGGAATAGGCGCCGGGGACAGGATTGCGATACTCTCACAGAACATGCCGAACTGGGCTGTCGCCTTCTTTGCAACAACCGCATTCGGGCGTGTCGTGGTCCCCATACTTCCCGACTCCTCTTCCGCCGAGGTCACCAACATCCTAACCCACTCCGAGACAAAGGTTCTGTTCGTTTCGAAGAAATTCCTTTACAAGGTAAGCCAGGAGTGCATGGACCGGCTCACCCTTGTCTATGACATCGAAACCCTCGAAACCATCAAGAGAGACGACGATGCATTCACATGCGACGGGCGTGTCAGCGAGCCCAACGCCGACGAGATTGCCGCGCTCATCTACACATCCGGCACCACCGGCGCCGCAAAGGGCGTGATGCTCAGCCACAGAAACCTCTGTCACAACGTGATAGCCTCATATCACTGCTTCAAGACCAGTGAGAAGGACGTCTGGCTCTCAATACTGCCGATGGCCCATACCTATGAGATGAGCATCGGCTTCCTCTATCCTTTCTATGTAGGAGCCTGCGTACACTATCTCGGCAAGAATATGGCGACCTCGGTACTGATGGCGGCCCTGAAGGAAGTGCGCCCGACCATCATGCTTACCGTGCCTCTCATCATTGAAAAGGTTGTCAAGTCGAACATCATCCCGACCATACGCCACAGCGTAGTGCTTTCCTGGATGGAGAGACACACCCCGAAATTGCTCTACCGCATTGTCGGAAATAGGCTCAAGATGACTTTCGGCGGGCACATCAGGTTCTTCGGCATCGGAGGGGCAAAGCTCAACACCGACGTCGAGGCAATACTCCGGAAGATGAAGTTCCCATACGCCATAGGATACGGAATGACAGAAGCCGCGCCGCTTATCTGCACGGCAAACCCCAAGGAAACCGGGATAGGGACGACGGGAGGCGCCGCCTATGGAGTGCAGGTGCGTCTTGACGATGTCAACCCCGAGACCGGCGAAGGAGAGCTCATGGCACGTGGCGACAACATCATGCTCGGATACTACAAGGACCCTGAACGCACCAAGAGCATGTTCACCGCTGACGGATGGATGCATACCAACGACCTCGCCTGCGTGGACAAGAAGGGTCGCTACTACATCAAGGGACGGCTGAACAATATGATACTCGGACCTTCCGGCGAGAACATCTATCCTGAAGAAATTGAAAAGGTATTGAATGACATAAGCGAGGTGTCGGAATCCCTCGTTCTCGACCGTGACGGAAAACTGGTGGCGCTGGTACAGCTCGACGAGAACGTGCTCGGTTACAAGCTCAGCAACGAGGCCGAACTTCTCGAGAAACTCGAGAACACCAAGAAATCAATACTTGAGAGGGTGAACAAACTTGTGGGCAAGTCTTCAAAGATTTCCTCAGTCGAGGTCATGGAAGAGCCTTTCGAGAAGACAGCCACACTCAAGATCCGCCGTTTTCTCTACAAGAAATCAAACTCCCCGAAGAAGGACAAGGAGACAGAAGGAAAATGAGACGTTTCCTTGCCATATTGAGCTTTCTGCTTTTATCCCTTGTGGCATTCCCGGCCTCCAGGACGGAGATCCGCGGCCGCGTGATGCTCAACGGCGAGGAGAAAAGTCCGGGAGACTACGTGATGGTCTACTGCAAGGAGTTCGGCACCGGAGTCCTTTCCGACGAGAACGGATGGTTCAGCATCAGGATTCCTTCAGCCGGTCCCAAGAAAGTGAAACTGGAGTACTCCAGGATAGGCTATGACGTCCTTATGGTTGATTACGAGCCCAACGGAGGGACCGTTGACGCCGGGGAGATTCTGCTTGAGCCTCAGACACTTATGCTGATGGCTGCATATGTCGTTCCCGACGGGATGTCCCCTTCCGAGTACATACTCTCGAAGGTATGGGAAACAACCAGAAAGAACAGGAAGAAGAAGTTCAACTACAGGGCAGAAATCAATTACAAAGTCACGACGCACGAACTCCCCGTTGTCGCCAAAACCCTTCCAAAGGCCGCAGTCGGACTTGCGAAAATGTTCGGTTCCTTCCAGGGCTATGGGCCCATGATAAGATATTGTCTGAAGAACGACGACTTCTCCGCCAAGGCATCCCTGAGCAGGAGCGTAAAGGACGGGAAGAAAACCGACTTCGCGCACAAGCTTCTCTGGAGCGACAAGCCTCTTCCGGAGAATGTCAAGGAGAACGTAACTCACCTCTTCGACTTCATCGACCTCTATGACATAATGTACGATGATGCGAGTTCATATGCCGAGAAGTTCACGGGGCGCCACAAGTTCAAACTCGTCGGGACCTATGAATACGACGGCAGACTCGTCGATGTCCTGAGCTGGACCGACTACAAAGGCAGGGTTACGGCAAATCTCCACGTGGTCGAGGAGAAATGGACCTTTATGAAGCTTCAGGTCTACACGAAAGAGGGCGAAGTCCTCCGCTGCGAGGCCAGGGAAATAGGGAACGGAGTCTATATGCCCGTCAGTATGCTCATGAAACCGAGCGTCACGATGGTCCGCAATTCCGACATTCCCGTTCTGATGGATGAGGTCCGCAAGAACAAAAGCCTGACCAAGGGTTCGCGCGAAAGAATGCTCAAAGTACTGGAATCCAAGCACTCAGCCGGCGAGGATTTCAACCCTTACATATCCATCAGCGGCAGTTGCCGCTACCGGGTCACCCAGTAGGCAGAAACTGCCGCTATCTGATGATGATTTCGCCTTGCTGTCTGAAGACGATTTCGCTTCGCTATCTGACGATGATTTCGCTTCGGTCAGGGCCGAGGGAAACTATCTTTATCGGACAGCCGGTCTCCTTCTCTATGAAGGCAATATAATCCTTAAGCTCGACAGGAAGGCTGTCGTAGTCACGTATTCCGCACACGTCGCTCTTCCAACCCTTGAACTCCCTGTAAACCGGAACAATATCCTCATTGCTTTCGAACGGGAAATAATCGACTTCGCGGTCTCCGATACGGTATGCGACCGCCACCTTTATGGTATCGAAGTCATTCATCACATCCGCCTTCATCATTATGAGTTCATTGACACCGTTCATCATCACGGCGTACTTCAGCGCAACCAGATCGAGCCATCCGCAACGGCGCGGACGTCCAGTCGTAGCGCCGAACTCGCGTCCGATCGCGCGCAGCTTCTCTCCGTCTTCGTCGAAGAGTTCGGTAGGGAAAGGACCGCTTCCCACCCTCGTGCAGTAGGCCTTGAATATGCCCATCACCTTTCCAACCCTGCCTGGAGCCACGCCCAGACCGGTGCATACTCCCGCGGTCATCGTATTGGAGGAAGTCACGAACGGATATGTACCGAAGTCGATGTCCAGCATCGAACCCTGAGCACCTTCAGCGAGGATAGGAACGTCGGCATCGATGAGCCTGTTGACCTCAATCTCGCTCTCTATGAACTCGAAACGGCGGAGTTTCTCTATGGACCCGAGCCATCTCTGCTCATATTCGCTTATGTCGAAAGTAAAGTCCTTATACTGCGACAGAAGAGCGAAATGCTTGTTTTTCAGCGCATTGTAACGCGCGTCGAATTCCGGAGAAAGTATATCGCCGACGCGGAGTCCGTTGCGGCCGGTCTTGTCCATATATGTAGGACCTATGCCCTTGAGGGTCGAACCTATCTTCGACTTTCCCTTCGCCGATTCGCTGGCGGCATCGAGCATACGGTGGGTCGGAAGAATGAGATGAGCCCTCTTTGCAATCTTGAGCCTTGAGCTGACGTCTATCCCCTTCGCCTCAATGGCCTCGATTTCCTCCATAAGGATGACAGGGTCTATCACTACACCGTTGCCTATTACATTGACCGAAGATTCACGAAAAATCCCGGAAGGGACAGTGTGGAGTACGAAACCCTCTCCATCGAACTTTAGTGAATGACCGGCGTTCGGACCGCCCTGGAAGCGTGCAATCACATTGTACCCCGGTGTGAGGACATCCACAACCTTTCCTTTGCCCTCATCTCCCCACTGGAGGCCGAGGACCACGTCGACTTTCTTCATAAAGATATATAATGACTGTTGAACAACAGTGCGCAAATTTAGGAAAAACTTTGGATTATTGCCTAACTTTGCCCGAGCATAGAAGAAATTATGGAAACAAGAGAAAACGAGGGCCTCTCACAGTTGGGGCGCAAGACGGAATACAGGAGCGATTATGCTCCAGAAGTACTTGAAACCTTTGTTAACAGACATCAGGACAACGACTACTGGGTCAGGTTCAACTGCCCTGAATTCACCAGTTTATGCCCTATCACAGGCCAGCCGGACTTCGCTGAAATCAGGATCTCATACATTCCGGACGTGCGTATGGTCGAAAGCAAGAGCCTGAAACTGTATCTGTTCAGTTTCCGCAACCATGGCGACTTCCACGAGGACTGCGTCAATACGATAATGAAAGACCTCATCAGGCTCATGGACCCGAAATACATCGAGGTCACCGGCCTGTTCACCCCTCGCGGCGGCATAAGCATATATCCCTATGCCAATTACGGACGCCCCGGCACACGCTACGAGGAGCTTGCCCGCCAGCGATTCGCCGCCCACGAATAGAATCTCTCCTATTACTTGTTATCCTCCTGCACTTCGTCAGAAGTCGGCTTCAGGCTTTTTCCCTTCTTTATGAAGAAGAATGTCAGCAAAGCGGCTACGACAAGCAGGGATATGCCCAGAACAGGTCTGTAAAATATCCAGGCCA
This sequence comes from Bacteroidales bacterium, assembly GCA_016293535.1. GTDB lineage: Bacteria > Bacteroidota > Bacteroidia > Bacteroidales > UBA932 > Cryptobacteroides. The sequence goes on from JAEDEB010000027.1 coordinate 16,153, forward strand.
AGGCAATCACGATTACTGACCAGAGGATGCCGACAATCCAGCAGATTGCTCCCACTCCGAAGTTGGCAATGCTGGCAAGGAAAGGAAGCACCTTGAACAGGGTAACGATGATTTCCGTGATGCCTTTTAAACCGAAGACGACGAGAAGGATGCCTGCCAGGCGCAACAGCCATGTTAGAATGCTGTTCTTGCTGTGTTCGGAGGAGAACATTGTCTCCATATCTTCGGCTCCCATTGTCAATGTAGCGAGACTCATACCGTTCTTGGCAGTGTATTCCTTGAGATTGTCCTGGTAAACCTGTGCGATGACCGAAGCTTCGCCCGGGAGAACTTTCGTCAAGGTCACCCTCACGTCACCGATTTCAGGCATACTGGTATTGCGCCCGAAGTAAACTACATTCCCGTCGATGTGGACCAACTCCTTTTCAGCGAAGATGGAATCTTTCGGGGCACGTCTCTCGAGCACTCCTTTCAAACTATTTTCCCATTCTTTCTTCAGACTCTCGGTGAATACCGGCTCCACCGGAACTCTTCCGCTCATCTGGTGGATGAGGCAGTCCGGCATCCTGTATGCCCCGAAATGCACGTTCTCTGCGTATTGAATCTTGTCCTCGACATTGGACAAAGTGAAATTCAGCCCCTTGTAGTCCGGATCCCTGAATTCGGCAGACTCAATCGGAGCGCCTACCCATTCCTTCTTGTATGTGTATGTGGTAATGGTTTCCTGCCCGCCACCTATCTTGTCTTTCGTCTCCTCGTGCTTGGTTTCCACCCACTGGTAGTATTCCACCTCACGCGCCAACATTACCGCCACCGCGCCGGCGCCGAAGATAGGGTCCGTGAGAGAGTCGCTCGTGGTTACCTGTGCAGTGGCATGGATAAGTTTGCCGTCCAGCTCCGGATTGACCACGGAAACATCCTCGACGTGAATCGCTGTCTTCTCCGCCTCATTGAGCATCCTTGTTGTCTTGACTGCCCTGCCTTCATTGATCCAGAGCAATACGGTTCCTGCGACAAGCAGCAAAATACCAAGGCCTATTCCTTTCCCGGATTTCCCGAGACGCTGGCCGTAAGTTGTGTTGGTTCTTTCCTGATAAGCCATATCTAAATCTAATTTTCTGCGAAGTAAAAATTGATAACATTTCGTGGTTATGAATTGAGATACATTTTATATGACTGACGGGACTTTTTGGCGCTTTACTTCTCTTTTGTAACCTTACCACCCAAAATTGTGGTAAGCGTACCACAAAACAAGGTGGTATTTAGATTATGGAAGAGCAGAAATTACAAAATGCATTGGAAAACTGGCAGAAACTACAACATCTGTCAGAGGAGGATCGTACTCGACTTAGAAGGAGATTTACCGTAGATTTCAACTACAACAGTAATCATATTGAAGGAAATACTTTGACGTATGGCCAGACGGAGATTCTGCTTCTTTTCGGTAAGGTGATCGGAGAGGTCGGGGTAAATCGCTCTGCCCTGCAGAAGATGTTGGCAAATCTGCAGAAGAAGGGATATGTGGAAAGGGATGAGAAAGGCGTATGGCGTGTGTATATTACACCTTCAGTGTAACAGTTAAGAAACAGAATCTGAGCAATCGGAATGAGCAGACATATCTACAGATTAGTTGCTGCGGTTCTGGCAGCAATCACGATAGTTTCCTGCAATGATGCGAGGAGGAGCGGGGCCTTGGGGTGTGCAGATGGCGTTGGCGCGGCGGACGCGTTCTGACGGGGATGTCTTCGGTTTCGGGGACGAGGAGTAGGGCGTTGTGGGCGACAGCTCGGGGATTCCGGGGGCAAGGTAGGGAGAATTTTGCTATATTTACGCATTAGTGTCCACTAAAAATTTATATTTAGGTCTTTGAAAATATTGATAGTTAGATAGTTAGGAGATGTTTGAGGAGTAAACGGTTTTCAATCGTAACTTCGCCTGTAAATCAGACAGTTATGCATGAAGGTTCATTCGTTTTTGCTCGATTAACATCGTACCTGGATAGAAATAAGTTCAACTATCTCGTCCGTAAGTATCAGGGTGACAGCTACATAAAGCACTTCTCATGCTGGAATCAGCTCAAAGTCCTTATGTTCGGTCAACTCTCCCGACGTGAAAGTTTACGCGATTTGATTGTGGCGGTGGAGGCCCATAGCGGCAAGGCTAAGTTCCTCGGTTTCGGGGACTCCGTGACGCGTAGCAACTTGGCAAAAGCGAACCAGAATCGGGACTGTCGCATCTTCGAAGAGTATGCTTTCTATATGATGGAACTCGCTCGTAATCTAAACGATACGACGATCTTCAATCTTGGCGGAACGGTCTATGCCTTCGATTCTACAACCGTTGAACTCTGCCTTGCGGTCTTCTGCTGGGCGAAGTTTAGGAAGAAGAAAGGCGGGATAAAAATCCATACTCTCTACGATGTGGAGGCCCAAGTGCCGGCGTTTTTCCATATTACGACTGCATCCGTCCATGACTCCCAGGCGATGAAGGAGATACCGGTTGAGTCCGGTTCCTACTACATCTTTGACCGTGCGTACAACTTCTTTGCTCAGCTCTACAGGTTCCATTGTGCAGGTGCATTCTTTGTGGTGAGAGCCAAGAAGAACCTCCAGTACAAGGCAGTCAAATGGAAGAGAAGGATGCCCCAAAACGTGTTGTCTGACTCCATCATCGAGCTCACCACGTACAAGAGCCACAACGACTATCCGGTGCAACTCCGTCGCGTTGAGTACTACGATGAGGAACAGGACAGATACTTCGTTTTCTTGACTAATGCAATGAATATCACCGCATTAGAGGTTGCTCTCCTTTACAAGAACCGTTGGTCCGTGGAGCTGTTCTTCAAATGGGTGAAGCAGCATCTGAAGATCAAGAAGTTCTGGGGAGACTCCGAAAACGCAGTCCGCATCCAGATCTACACCGCGATTATCTCATACTGCCTGGTTGCCGTTGTTCACCACAAACTGAAACTTCAGATGTCAGTCTACAACACGCTTCAGGTTCTGGGAATCTCGCTCACAGACACCACACCTCTCGAAGACCTCTTCAACAAATCTAACCTCAATATTGACAAAGAACTTGACGGGTTCTACGAACCCACGTTGTTTGATTTTTAACTTTTAACTACGTCCACAACTTTTAGTGGACAGCAATGATATTTACGAGAAGATTGAAATCGTGTGCGATAACTAGCAAACTGGCGATGGCTAAAAAGAAGTTGAGTGCAGATGGAAAGAAACGTGCCGCAGATGCACTTGACAATGCGTGCGTGGAAATTCTATCAAAGCACTATCCTAACAACAGAGCACACGCATTCCTTGACTGGTTCACATATAGTGACAACACTATAGACGGGCAAAGCAAGAAGAAGGCCTACACATTTATGGACAGCAACCTCGTGGCAAATGAAGACGTTGGACAAGTAAAGTCCCGGCAGCAGATTCACGCATATATCTTCGGTGGCCTCTACGACAAGTAACTCAATATCAGTCAGCCTCCGGATGGAAGGACTTCGCTTCCATAACAGGTCTGAACGAATAAACTTGGTTCTCTGCCGTGACTCACTTGCTGAATCACGGCAGTTTATTTTATATATTTGCAGGGTTGAGACAACATTACTTATGAGCAGTTTTGATGAATACATAAAAGGAGGTACCCCTTCGCAAAGAGAGAAGTCGTATGCGTGGCAGACTGCCATCGGCCTTCAGGATGTGGATGGTCTGAAGCCTTCTGATTATCTGGTTCAAACAGCAAAACAAAACATCGATGGAGACATCTCCATCAATGAAGTCAAACAACTTCTTGACAACTATTATGAGTCTAAAGCTGCCATAGGCGAAATTGATGAGCGTACTGAGGAGGCCGACAAGGTTTCCGCCAGAATCACGGAAATCCTTACCGAAAAAACCTTCAATTTCACTCCGGACTATCTCATTCAAATTCACAAAAGGCTCTTTTCCGGTATTTTCGATTTGGCAGGAGTAATCCGTCCATACAATATCACCAAGAAGGAATGGGTATTGGATGGAGATACGGTACTTTATTCGTCATTCGAGATGATACGTCAGACTCTTGAATATGATTTCAGGGAGGAGAAGAACATTGATTATTCCACGCTTAATGTCACCCAGGCAGTGAAGCAGATATGCAAGTTCATATCAGGGATTTGGCAGATACATCCGTTCTGTGAAGGTAATACAAGAAGCACTGCCGTATTCGCAATCAAGTACCTCAGGAATTTCGGTTTTGATATAAATAATGAGGCATTTGCCAAGAACTCCTGGTATTTCAGGAATGCCTTGGTTCGAGCCAATTATGTAAACTACTCCAAGAATGTGACAGCCACTCCCCTATTTCTTGAACGTTTCTTTGACAATTTACTATTCGGAGCAAAGCACGAACTCCATAATCGCGATATGCATATTTCAAAGTGTCAAAGTGACACGGAGAACTCCCCAAAGTGCCAAATTGGCCCTTTGGATGTCACATTGGAAGAAAAGGTGTTGCTTGGATTCGTGAAGGCAAATCCCAAGGCAACGCAGGAGCAGATTGCAAAGCATATTGGCAAATCATCCCGAACAGTCAAGCGGATAACTGCCAGCCTTTACGCGAAAGGTTATCTCAAGCGCGAAAATGGCAAAAGGAATGGCGTTTGGATAACTATAGAATATAGATAGAGGTTGACTAAATGTTGTAGTAACCTTGTAGGAAAATCAGAATAGCAAACCCCCTCTCAGCATCGCTGAAAGGGGGTTTCTGAGGTGCCTAGCGGACCTTTCAAGCCTAATAATATTTATCTGTATTTAAGCCGTTATATTTATAAACCATTGATTTACAACAATAAGCTAACAAAGTACCTTAAATCAGATAAACCATAGGAAACAAAGTTCAGTATCAAGTCAGTATCAAATTAGGATAATATTTGTATCTTTGTGATACGAATTATTAATGTTGATACTATGAGTGTTTCTTTCAAACTCCGAACGGTAAAAAAGGAAGGCACAGCCTGCCTGACTGCCCGCATCCAAGCCGAAAAACTCGGCGTCAATCTCCTCATCAAAACTCCAATCAAAGTGGACATCGCCAAATATACAGCATCTCCAAAAGGCAAGGTATATCCGGCATATATGAGTTCCGAAGAGGGGCAAAAAATTCAACGCCAGAAATTGGAAATTGAATCGGCAATCAATTCACTCACCGATGCCGGCACTAAACTCACATCGGAACAAGCCCGGAAAATCATCGAAGATATCTGCTACAAAGAAGAGCGTAAAGATCAGGCTGAACGAGAAGAAGCAGAACGGCTTCTTTCAGAAAAAGTGAACAAGATGACACTTGCAAAATACATCGATATGTATATCGAGCAAGTGAAAAGCGGGGCCCGGCAGACCGAACAAGGCCGCAACTACGCGCCATCGACAATAAAGTCCATAGTAACAGCCATGAACCAGTGGAAAGCATTTCAGCAATCCGTCCACAAAGTCTATGACTTCGACGACATTGATATGAAATGCTATTACGACTACACCACCTTCCTGAAGAACAAAACCAAGGTAGTTGACGGTGTACAGGTATTCGACGGCTACAGCATCAATTCTGTCGGCAAATGCATAAAAGAACTGAAAGCCATTCTTTACACGGCAGAAGTTGAAGGATATCACAACAACAACCTCTGGAAAGACAAAAAATTCAAAGGAACCCGCGTTGAGGTAGATAATGTTTATCTGACGCGCGAAGAACTCGACAGGATGATGGCATTGAAGTACGATGGAGTCCATTCGGGACACGGAATCGCACGCGACATATTTATGGTCGGAGTCTGGACAGCCCAGCGCGTCTCCGATTATAATAATCTGTCCAAAGATTCCATTCACACATATACCAAGCGGTGGATTGAGGATGTGCCGGATCCACTAAACCCCGGAAAAACAAAACCAGAAATCAAGGAGAAAGACATCACCTACATCGACATAAGACAGAAGAAAACCGGTGCAAAAGTGGCAATTCCTTGCTCGAGAGAGTTGCTTGAGATTCTAAAGAAATACGATTTCCAGATGCCGCATCTTGAAGACCAAGTCATCAACCGCTACCTGAAAGAAATCTGCAAGGATGCAGGCATTGACACACCTGTAGAGATAGAAGTGACCAACGGCGGCACACCGAAGAAAGTCTGGAAACCAAAATATGAGTTGATCCACACACATACAGCCCGAAGAACAGGCGCAACCCTTATGTACCTGTCCGGTATGGACATCTATGACATAATGAAAATTACAGGCCACACCTCCCCTGCCATGCTCCGCAAATACATCAAAGCAGAGAACCTGACTGTAGTGGAGAAAATCACAGACAAATATAACTACTTCGACTGATGGACGAAAGCGGAAAAAGATGTAACTTTACGAACAAATTGAAATGGAGTTATGAAGATTGCTGGAAATAAACTTATTGTAGAGTGCTCGACATATGATTTCAAGATAAAACTCGAGGCCAAAGAGCCGGAGAGTTGGGTCAAGAGCGTAAGTGCCTTTGCGAATGGAAACGGTGGTTCGCTTTTCTATGGCGTTTCGGATGACGGCACTGTAGTGGGAATTGAAGACCCAAAGAAAACAGCCAAGGATATCAGCCAGATTATCAAGGACCACATGGACCCAGTACCGGAGTTCACGCTAAATCCAATAGAAGGAAATGACGGCAAAGTGGTTCTGGAAGTGAAGATTTCTGCCGGAAGTCAGACACCATATTACTTTGTTCGGAAACGGAGAAGATTGGCCTTTATACGTCTTGGAGATGAGAGCGTTCCTGCCACCTCTCATCAGTTATACAACCTTGTTCTAAAGGGAAGCAATCGCAGTTGGGATTCGTTAGAAACTTCTGAATTACGTACTGATCATTCATTTACAATATTAGCACGCGAGTATAACGAGCGAAGTGGAGCAAAATGGGAAGAAAACCTTCTGACATCATTCGGGCTTGTCACTGATGATGGCCATTTGACCAATGCCGGCCTCCTGTTTGCCGACAACTGCCCAATAAAACAATCACGCGTCTATTGTACCCGCTGGGATGGTACAGACAAAGGCGATACAATCAATGATGCAGAATTCCACGGCAATCTGCTGATGCTTCTGCGTCAGGCCAAGGACTTCATCAAGGCAAACACTGCAGTACCCTGGTTCAAACTTCCCGACTACCGCCTCAACCTGCCAGAATACTCAGATCGCGCAACAGAAGAAAAATGCGTAAACCATCTCATACATCGCGACTATACTGAACTCGGCTCTGAAGTTGCTATCAACATTTACGATGACCGTATCGAAACCACCTCTCCAGGCGGCATTAAGGAAACACTGAAATTTGAACCGGTAATTCCTGCTGAGACTTCATCCAAACGCCGCAACCCGGTGATAGCCGAAGTCTTTGCTCAACTGGACTATATGGAAAAAAGAGGAAGCGGTCTGAAGAAAATAGTAGATGCAACATCTTTACTACCAACATATAAGGAAGATAAGATGCCGTATTTCCGTTCTAACCGAGAAGAATTCCGAACAATAATCCCAAACGTCAACTACGGAATGGACAGAGCTGCGCTTGAAGCATTCGCAGAATCAAAGGCCCCAACCCCGGAATTCCGCCCAGAGGATGAAATTATAACACGGAAAAACCGCCCAGAGGTAGCAAAAACCGCCCAGAGAAAAATCGGAAAAACCGCCCAGAGCATCATCGATATTCTCGTATCAAACCCCCATGCCACACGGACTCAGATTTGCAGCATACTTGGGAAAGCCGATGGCACCATCAAAGAACACCTTGCAAACCTTCAAGCAAGAGGAATTATCGAAAGAGTCGGCAGCGATTTCGGCGGCCACTGGAAGGTTTTAATCAGAAAATGATTTTCCTTGGGCTTCTGCCCGGGAATACATACTCAGCTATTCTAAAAAGGGGTGCCCTGCAGGCGCTCCTTTGCGTTTTATGCGCAATTCTAACACCAAACAATATGGATTATCATAAATGGCTCTACCGTTCGAGGAGACTCGTAGCGGAAGTAGAGGCAGCGATGGGTAATCTTTCGGAGCATATTGCGCTGGATGACGCGCTGCCAAATCTTTTCTATAATGGGGAAACAGATGCCCGCACAGTGAAGCGCAAACTCAAAGAAGCCCGGATGGTCTTCCGGGAAAGTTGGTGGGCAATCTCGGACAGATGGACAACCATCCGTGGCAACGAAGCCCTTGAATTGGAGCTGCGCAAACACTTACGCGACTACATCCGCTTTCGCGACAGCACACGCATACTGATCTCAACAATCCTGGAACATCCACACAAAGCAGCGGCTCTGGATTTCGGCAACCTCAACTGGAACAATCTGAGAGCATTTCTGGACGAGCTGGATGACGATATGCGTCCGGCATTGCTGGCCTACGGAGACGGACTGCTTCAAACGAAATACGACACCTGTGATTTGACAGGCATTGCCACCAGAATGCAAGCATTTGTGCGGGATGTTACGGACGAATTCTTCGTAGAATTAATCATCAGGAGAAGATTGCCAGCCAGTCCGCTTCGATGGCACGGACACAAGGCAGACTGCGCACGATTCCTAAGACATTTCGGTTTTACAGACAAGGCTGCAAACCGCATTTTCGAATGCTACAGCGGTGGAAAGAAGCTAGAACCGATAAAAATCTCCAGCAGCCTCGGAAGCAAAAGCGACGACAATTATCCGGTGATGAAAATCTTGAAGGACTACCCATACAATAAATCCTAAGCAGGCACTTAAGAATCAATCTGCTTCGGTCTGCTTGGACAAAATGCCATCAGAAACTACTGCACGCAATATACAACACTCCTTAACTGCCAAAACTGCCAAACAAGCAGTTTTAAACTTAGGATAACTACCTCTACCTTGCGCCCAGAAACAAACAAAACTCACATTATGGAAATCGAACCTATCCTCTCTCAGATTCTGGGCGAAGTACTTGCCCCGATAGTAACCTCGGCAGTCACAGACGCCATCGCAAAACTCCCAACAAAACCAAGTGGAGACTACATCAAAGTACCTGAAGCCTGCCGTATGCTCCAGTGCAGTGAGCCCACCTTTTATGATCACGTACACAAAGGCCACATCAAACTCGTAAAAAACGGACACTCATCACTCGTGGACCGCCAGAAACTGCTCTCCGATATGGAAGACGGCAAACTAAGACTCCGCAAAGACAAACACAGGAGGTAACGCTATGGCTGATTACTTGGAAGAAATCCCGCCACATAAGTTCTTCACCATCAAAAGCGCAAATGAATGGATGGCCGAAGCCAAAATGCTGCCTCCGCAGAAAAAACTAATCGGAACGCTCTTCTTCGAAAACGAAACCAGCATTCTCTTTGGCGAAACCAACAGCGGCAAAAGCATTGCTGCAGTCCAATTCGCTGACTGCATCAGCAGAGGCAAAGCCTTTGGCCATCTGGAGAATACGGCAGGCCCGCAGGTCGTTGTCTATTTCGACTTCGAACTAACTCAACGGCAGTTCAGCATTCGCTATACCGATGAAACAGGATGTGAATACGTCTGGAGCAACAACTTCAACCGCGTTGAGATAGACCCGGATGCCGACTACCCCGAAGGCGACTATTGCCAGTACATCTGCGATGAAATAGAACAGGTTATGCTCAAAGCTGGCGCAAAAGTAGGAATCATTGACAACATCACCTTCCTGAATGACGAACTGGAAAAAAGCAAAGGTGCCCTACCTCTGATGAAGCAACTCAAAATCATCAAGCGCAGACACGACTTCAGTTTCCTCATCCTCGCACACACGCCCAAACGCAACGCATCACGACCTCTCACCAAGAACGACTTGCACGGCTCTATGATGATAATGAACTTTGTGGACAGCGCATTCGCAATAGGCAACTCCAGGCAGGGCCCAAACGTACGCTACATAAAGCAGATAAAAGCTCGCAACTCCGCCATAGACTACGGTCGTGACTCAGTACTCGTATGCCACATCGAGAAGCCAACAAACTTCCTCCGATTCACCATCGTTGGCACCTCCCGCGAAACCGAACACCTTGAAACCGACAATCCTATGGCCAGGGAAGAGCTCTTGGAAACCATCAAAACCCTATACTCTGATGGAGAAAGCCACCGCGAAATAGCATCCGAAGTAGGCGTAAGTCACACAACAGTAGGCAGAATCGTCCGAGAAATGATATCAAAAGGAGAACTCAAAAAACGTGGAAATGGAACGCACCGACACGTGGCAAAGTCCCCGCACGTTCCAAGTGTTCCATCCGAACCATACGAAGATGAAGAATTGGAATAAACGGAACACGTTGGAAACTGTGGAACGTATGTCAAATCCCAAATGTTCCGTTCCACCACAAACAGTAGCATCATAACAACAAGAAAATCAATGAAAAAGCAAACCAAATCATACAGATATACTTTGGAACGCTGCACAGGAAATCGCAAGAAATCCATCTGCCCGAACTGCGGACATCGCACATTCGTACGATACATAGATGTGGAAACCGGCAAGCCCCTTGGCGAAGACATTGGCCGTTGCGACCGAGAAATCAACTGCGGATACCACAAGAAACCACGTGATTACTTCTCAGAACACCTCCACACAAGCCAAAGACGCTACTGGTTTCCAAAGAAAGAATACCGTGCACCTTCAGACACATCCAGCTTCAGCACAATAGACTCTGCAAAAGTTGAACAGACCGTAATGCTTGGCGCATTCAACAACTTCAGCATCTGGCTGCGAGAACACTTCGGCTTCACTGAAGCGATACAGCAAATGATGCGCTACCGAATCGGCACCAGCAATCACTGGCCCAATGCCACCATCTTCTGGCAGATAGACCAGCAGCAAAAAGCCCATACGGGCAAAATTATGCTCTACGACTACCACACCGGCCATCGTGTCAAAGAACCATACAATCACATCGCCTGGGTGCACAGAAGCGAAAACGCCAAGAACTACCACCTGAAGCAATGCCTATTTGGCCTTCACCTACTCCGTCCGGATACGCAAATTGTCGCCATCGTTGAGGCCGAAAAGACCGCCGTCGTGGCCAGCATCTTCTTTCCTGACGTCCTCTTCCTTGCCACCGGTGGCCTGCAGAACCTCAACGCCGAGCGTTGTGCACCCCTCAAAGGCCATCGTGTCATACTGTTTCCAGACCTCGGCGCAGAAGACAAATGGCGCGAGAAAGCTGCAAAGATTCCGGCCCTCAAAGGCTGCATCATCTCCACCTGGCTTGCCAATCACGCCAGTGCCGTTGAGCGGGAGAAAGGGCTTGATTTGGCGGATTATCTTGAAGGGCTTGATGCACGATGCAAGTTGAAGGTTG
>JAEDEB010000028.1 GCA_016293535.1 Bacteroidales bacterium
GCAATAAAGCCAGTTAAACTTGGTAAAAGGCTGTCTGAAATTGACCGATTCTTCGCGGCAGGGATATTAAGCGGTATGGATATGAGTGGGCAGAGCTCTATCTTATTGCGACATTCCCAGCTCGTATGGATATTTACAACACAATGATATATTTTTGCCAAAAAAGATATCGTTATGATACAGGACAGACAAGTTGCATTGCGCATTGATTCAACAACGCTCAAGCTTTTAAAAGCAAGGGCGAAGATGCAGAACCGCAGCTTCAACAACTATATCCTCTGCCTGTGCCTGAAGGACCTGAATGAAGCTGGTATATTTCCGAAAGTAGATCTGGAGGAAATCGCCGATGATGATATCAGGAGAATGGCTGGCGACGGGACAAAAGCTCCTTCCCAGAAGGAACTGGCGGAAGACGAGAGACTCAGGCGGATATGGGAAAGGTAATTGACGGGAATGCAGGAATTAGGGAAGAAAATGACTGAAACCCAAAATTTCCTGTATGGTTTAAGCCGCTCCTGAAGCGGCTTTTTACATAAATATAAGCGTCTATGGACAATAAGAGAGTGACATTCTATGTGGACGGATTCAACTTCTACTACGAATTGAAGCGCAAAAAGCAAGTGGACAGAAGCTGGCAACGCTTCTACTGGATTGATGTTGTCAAACTCTTCGAGCAGTTATTTGAAGGGCCGACAAGCAAAGAAATATTTATCTTTGCGCGACATCTTATGAAACACTAATTAGCCCTCTAATTATGAAACGCTTCTTGTCTGTTGTTGTATTTGTTGCAATCACCGTCTCATCATTACTTTCTTGTCAGAAGGGACCCGAAGAAATCCGGGTCAGTTCCATCTCTCTTACCGGTGAGGCTACACACATTTCCTGCCGTAATGCAAGGCTTTCCGGAAAGGCAAATATTCCTCAAACAACAGCCACTAACCTTAGTTTCGGTGTATTGTATTCCACGTCATCGGGTATCCTTTTCGGCTCGGCGACACTGTTGGAAGCAAAAGATTTTGATGCTGAAAATTATTTCACCGTTGATTCTGGTGTGCTCGAGCCGGAGACTACATATTATTACAGGAGTTATATTATCCAGAACGATGAGGTGGAATACGGCGAGACTAAATCGTTCAAGACTTTGGCATTGAGCAGCATGATACAGACTCTCGATGCGAGCGATGTCAATCTTAAAGATGCCACACTCAACGCAATGCTTGATCTGACAGACTGCAATTACAGCAGCATCGAGTATGGTTTCGAGCTCACTCCGGAAGGCGGTCAGCCCAAGACTCTGAAAGCGAACAACCTAGCTGACAAGGCTTTCTCCTATCGTGATGAGAACCTTGTGAATAATACCGGATATTCTTATGCAGCATATGTGAAGCTTGACGGCATTCTGTACAAAGGTGAGACTAAGACTTTTACATCAGCGGCTCCGCCTACACCAACACTCGTTGACCTTGGACTGTCAGTAAAGTGGGCATCCTTCAACCTCGGTGCTTCCAAGCCGACGGAGTACGGGGGATATTATCAGTGGGCAGGAACAAAGGATGTTTCCGATACAAAGATTTATCTTGGTTGGGATAACTGCCCTTACCACAACGGTGATTATAGTTCAGAGGGTTGGACGAAGTACAATACAAAATCGTCATACGGTACCGTAGATAACAGGACAGTACTCGAGGCTATGGATGATGCTGCTTCTGTCGCCCTCGGCGGGAAATGGCGTATGCCAACGGATGAGGAGTGGACGGAGTTGTGGAATACAGACAATTGTTCCTGGACATGGACGACCATCGATGGAGTCAACGGTTACAAGGTACAGTCAAAGAAGCCCGGTTTCACGGATAATTGGATATTCCTTCCTGCTGCCGGTTCTCGGTACAACGACTGCATTGGCAATGTCGGGGTGTACGGCCACTATTGGTCGTCGTCCCTCTATACGGGCAGTCCTGACAGCGCACGCAGCGTGCATTTCAAATCAGGCGACTTCTACGGGAGCGCCTACCCCCGGTACTGCGGCCTATCAGTCCGTCCCGTCTCAGAATAAAATTAAGGGCGTCTTAGCCGTCCGCTGTAGCGAAGCGTCAAAGCCGTGGGGATGCAATGACCTTCCATCCTTTCAGTATCTTGTCCCCAAGGGCGAAGCCTAAATTGTTGCCTTTTCAATCAATCGGAGATGACTGTAAGGGACATATCAGTTATTTGAAGGGCCGACAAGGCTTATCCGGCTTTTGCGGTGAGATTGTGCTGTGGTGGTGAAAAACGCAAAAAAAATTTGCAGGTCCGAAAATACTGCGTATATTTGCAATCCCAAACAACGGCAATGCGGAAATAGCTCAGTTGGTAGAGCACGACCTTGCCAAGGTCGGGGTCGCGAGTTCGAGTCTCGTTTTCCGCTCCAATTTTTCAAAAGCGCCTTACAGAATCCTGTAGGGCGCTTTTCATATTTGTTCGCAGGCATTCCCTGCATCGCGAGTTGCCGCCATTGCTCACATCACCGAGATCACGGAAGCTATGAGTTAGAGGACCGGGAGTATGTGTTTCCAGATGGTGTCGAGCACTCTCTGCATATTGTCGTCGTGGGCAGTAGTGACAATGACTGCATCCTTTTCAGGGATTATTATGATGTACTGGCTGCTTGCTCCGTCAGCCCTGTATGCACCGTGCCGGCACATCCACATCTGATATCCGTAGCCCTGGCACCAGTCATTGCTGGCGAGTGCTTCCGGAGTATGGAACTCGGCAGCCCTGTCCGGAGTCTGTCCGCCGGGTATGGATTCCACCTGTTTCTTCCCCATCTCCTTTGCCCACCAGGCCGGAATGACCTGCCGGCCTTCCCAGACTCCGCCGTCGAGAAGACATTGCCCCATCCTGGCCATATCCTCCGTCTTGAGACTCAGTCCCCAACCGCCGCAGCATATTCCATCAGGGCTTTCCTCCCAGTTCGCTCCGCTTATTCCCAAAGGCCCGAAAAGCCGGGGTTCGAGATAGTCCGTGAGTTTCTTCCCCGTTGTCTTCTGAATTATGGCGGATACGAGGAAAGTGCCTATGCTGTTGTAGCAGAAGGCTGTTCCCGGGGTGTATTCGACAGGCTGTGCGAAGAAGTACTTTGCCCAATCGTCCGTCTTCCATGCTTCCCAGGTCGGGTCGCTGCCGTGCCCTCCTGTCATTGTAAGCAGGTCACGGACAGTCATAGCCTTGAGATTCTTGCTGATTTTGCGCGGCAACTTGTCCGGGAAGAATGAGATTACCTTGTCTTCGAGTCCGAAGTATCCCTCGTCAATGGCAGAGCCGGCCGCAGCCGCGCAGAAAGTCTTGCTGCAGGAGAAGAGTTTGTGCGGCTTCTCTGGAGCCCCTTCGCCCAGCCATTTCCCGAACAGCACCTTTCCGTGCTGGAGAACCATGATGCTGTGGAGGTCACTCCCGGAACCTTTCACCTCTTCAATGTAATTCTCAAAGGCAACAGCCTGCTTGGGAGTGGCGTCGGCCCTTTCCAGGGCTCTCGGTTTCATGATGAAGTTGACAATGGTGTCGCAGGGACTCAGCGAATGGGGATGGTGGCCGCAGCCGGTCTTTCCTATGAGGCTGAGGTCCTCGAATCCCGAAAGGTTCAGGCTGCCGAACTGTTCTTCGAAACGGCATATCTCATCGGCGGCTCCATACACCACGATGGTCGGTATCCCGCGTATATTTTCTATGTGTTTCGCAGGATAGTTGTGTATATCCTCGAACTCATAGCCGTGCTTTCCCCAAAGCTCTTTGACGAGCCCGTATGCTTCGCCCATCCTTTCTTTGAACAGGTTCAGGTCGCATAGAGGTGCATCCAGATAGAGTTTGTCAATCCTCCCCGGATTGTTGACGGCATATACGAGGGAGAACCAGCCACCCCGGCTCAGTCCTTCGAGAGTGAGTTTTTCGGAGAGTGAATACTTCGACCGTGCATATTCGTAGAATGCGTCGAATGCCTTCTGTGCATCCGGATTCGCATATTCGTCGGTGAGGTCAATATATCCGAAGGTCCATCCTTTCTCGAGCAGAGCTTCGTCCACCTGTGGGAATGCACCCATGAATGCGGGACGAACAATCCATTTTCCGTTTCTGACGGCTGGGGCGATGATGGTTGCATTCCGTCCGCATACCGTTGTCGATTCGACCGTGTATTCGCTGCTCTTTTCGTATGCGGATTCCCAGGACTGTGCGTGTGCATAAAGGGAAATGCCGAGCAGAAATGCAACGGCGGTAATTCTGATTGTTTTCATAATGAAAGCCGCTATCTGTTGTGGCGGTTGCGTTTGCGGAATTCGGAGGCGGTGATGCCTACGTGCTGGTGGAAAGCGCAGCAGAACCGGCTCATCGACTCGTAGCCGGTTTCAAAGGCTATTTCCTTGATACTCTTGTCGGTTCCGGAGAGCAGGTTCTTGGCAAGATTGATTCTCTGCTGTACGGCATAGTCCGACATGGACATTCCTGTCACAGCCTTGAACTGCTCCCTCAGCAGGGAGTAGCTCATCCCCAGTCCGCTTGCTATTTCTGCCGGAGATATGTGACGGCTTATGCTCTCTCTAAGAAGGGCCTGGGCCCGTTGTATCTTGTCTATGTTCTTCGTATTGGAAATGAAGAAGTTGGCCGCTTTGTAGGAGATGTATCCGAGCAGGGCGTTGATGAATCCGCAGATGGCCTGCTGGGTCCCGAATTTTTCGAATTTGGAAAGGGCGAGTATGCGCTCGTAAAGGTCGCAGACCGTGTCGCTCATACCTATGTTTATGACGCATTCCTTCCGGTTGAACATATTCGAAATCATTTTGTCGAGATGGTCATCGCCCTTGAATCCCACCCACATTTCGGACCAGCCCGTCTTCTCGTCGGGGTAGTAGGAATGCTTCTCTCCCGGGTAAATGAGTATGATGTTTCCAGCTGATACGCGGATGGGCTGGCAGGTGTCGGAACGAAAGTATCCGAGTCCGTCAGTAATATAAATGAGCTGGTATTCGTTGAGGATTCTTCCTGACTTTGAGAAGTGGTAGTTCAGAGGGTGGTTGCCCAGCGGATATTTCGATTCAGGCCCGCATGCCTGACTTCCTGAGGTGGTGCAGAACATTCCGCAACTCTCATCCTTGGGAAGATGGGACAGATAATATATCTGGTCGGCTCTGATACTCATATCGTCAAAAATTAAAAATCTTTTAGCAAAGATAGAAAAATATAGAGCATATCCGACAAAAATCCCGTCATGAACATAAAATTTATTGTTTCGGAAATAGGTTACTTTGTAATTGACGCTAAAACGGGATAATTCTATGTCAAAAACAGCATTTCTGGCAATCGACCTCGGCGCCACCAGTGGAAGGGCGATACTCGCCACCCTCAGTGAGGGGCGGCTCGAGATGAAGGAGATACACAGGTTCCCCAACGCAACATTGGAGATACTTGGCAAATACTACTGGGATGTGGCGTCCCTCTATCTTGAAATCAAGAAGGGACTCCTCGCCTGTGCCAGGGAAGGCGTGACTCCTGCATCAATAGGAATCGACACCTGGGGAGTGGATTTCGGCTACGTTGCTTCCGACGGCACCCTTCTCGGTCTTCCGAGGGCATACAGGGACTCTTACACCGAGGGCATTCCGGAAAAGTTCTTCGCGGAGAAGCTGCCTTCCGACAAGGTATATTCACGGGCGGGTATCCAGGTCATGAACTTCAATACCCTTTTCCAACTTTATGCACAGAAGCTGGAAGGTTCGGTGGTCCAGGCGAATGCGGCGAAAGCCCTTTTCATGCCGGACCTCCTTTCGTATATGCTCACGGGCAACGCCGTATGCGAATACACCATCGCGTCGACCTCGGGTTTCCTCGATCCGGTTGGAAAGGACATCGACCGTGGACTCGTCGCCGAAACGGGCATAGACCCGTCGCTGTTCGCAAAGCCGGTGTTCCCGGGCACGATAGTGGGCTACCTTACCGATGAACTCGCAAGGGAAACAGGGCTGGGCAAGGTTCCGGTGGTTGCCGTTGCTGGACACGACACTGCGTCGGCGGTTGCGGCTGTTCCGGCTGAGAATGAAGAGTTTGCGTACCTGTCCTCAGGTACTTGGAGCCTTATGGGCGTAGAGCTTCCGTCTCCGGTGCTCACGGCTGCGGCTATGGAAAACAATTTCACGAACGAGGGCGGAGTCGAGGGGACTACCCGTTTCCTCAAGAACATCACCGGGATGTGGGTGCTCGAGCAGTGCCGCAAGGAATGGAAGAAGGCCGGTGTGGACTACAGCTATCCCGAACTCGTGAAGATGGCCCAGGACAACGATTATGCGGGCCTGATCAATCCGGACGACCCGGCGTTCGCTAATCCGGCGAGCATGAATGCGGCAATTCACGACTATTGCATAGAACACGGGACAGTTCCTCCGGCTAACGATTCGGAAACGGTAAGGTGCATATACAAGTCTCTCGTAGAGCGTTACAGGGTCACCCTGGAGGTGCTCGGGGAGATGGCTCCGTTCAAGATAAACAAACTCCACATCATTGGCGGAGGCGCTCAGAACCCGCTGATGAACCAGTGGACCGCGGATGCGCTCGGCATACCTGTGCTCGCGGGTCCTTCGGAGGCCACGGCCATAGGAAACATAATGATCCAGGCCCAGGCCGTAGGACTCGTAAAGGACAGATGGGAGTACCGCAAGCTCATCGCGGAAGCCTTCAAACCGGAAATCTATCTTCCTGCAAAGGGATAAAATCATAAACAATATGGCAAACGTAGTAATAATGCCCAAACAGGGCCAATCGGTAGAAAGCTGCATCATCGGCGAGTTCAAGGTGAAGGTCGGTGATCAGGTCAAGGCGGGAGACGTGCTCTTCAGCTATGAGACCGACAAGGCTTCTTTCGAAGAAGAGGCGAAGGTGGACGGAACAGTCCTCGCCATCTTCTGGAAGGACGGAGATGAGATTCCTGTCCTCAACAATGTAATGGTTCTCGGCAATCCTGGCGAGTCTTTCGCGGAATTCGCTCCGGGCGCCGCCGGCGCAGCCGCTTCAGCCGCTCCAGCACCGGCCGCTTCAGCCACTCCAGCCGCTTCAGCTGCTCCTGCAGCCGCTTCGGCTCCTGCTCCTGCTCCGGCTGCAAAGGCTCCCGCCGCAAAGCCGCACGAGGGCGTGGTGTTCATGCCAAAGAACGGTCAGTCGGTGGAAAGCTGCATCGTAGGTGAATTCAAGGTGAAGGTCGGTGACACCGTCAAG
Source organism: Bacteroidales bacterium (assembly GCA_016293535.1). GTDB lineage: Bacteria > Bacteroidota > Bacteroidia > Bacteroidales > UBA932 > Cryptobacteroides. The sequence continues at coordinate 7,234 of JAEDEB010000028.1, forward strand.
GCCGGAGACGTGCTCTTCAGTTATGAGACGGACAAGGCTTCCTTCGAGGAGGAGGCAAAGGTGGACGGAACTGTCCTGGCCATATTCTGGAAGGACGGGGATGAGATTCCTGTACTCCAGAACGTGATGGTCATAGGCAAGCCGGGTGACTCCTTCGCGGAGTTCGACCCGAAGGCCGGGGCTGCGGACGCAGCCGTTGCCTCTGCCCCTGCAGAGGCACAGCTCCCTGCGGGAGCACCGGCCTCCGCTGCTGCCCCAGCTGCTCCTGCAGCTGCCCCTGCAGTAGCCGGAGCCCCTGTTTCCCCGAGGGCGAGGATGATAGCCCGCGACAAGGGAGTCAACACTGACGCCGTTGCCGGAACAGGCCCTCACGGAAGAATCATAGCAAGGGACGTGGAGGCGGCAGCCGCTGCCCAGGGCCCTCTCACCGGACTTGCCAAGGCAAGGATGGCCGAAGGCGGGCTCGTTGCCGGCCAGGGTACCGGCCTGGCAGGCTCAGTCAAGGGCTCGGACCTCAAGACCTGGAAGGCAAACCACACGGATATCAAGGGCGAAGGCGAAAGCTTCGAGGTCAAGAAGATGTCCAATATGCGCAAGCTCATCGCCAAGTCGATGTACAACTCCCTCCAGAACTCCGCACAGCTCACCCACATGCTCGGAGCTGACGCGCGCAAGATCCAGGCTCTCCGCAAGAAGGCCAAGAAGGCTCTCGAGGCAGGCACCATCGACACCAACATCACCATCAACGACTTCGTATGCTACGCAGTCGTCAAGGCCCTCAAGAAGTTCCCTAATCTCAACTCCCACTGTCTGGGCGACGCGATGCGCCTGTTCAATTCGGTCAACCTCGGATGCGCTGTCGATACCGAGCGCGGACTTATGGTACCTACCGTCCTCCGTGCCGACGACCTCAGCATAATAGGCCTGAGCAAGCAGCTCAAGAAGCTCGCCGACGACTGCAAGAAGGGCTCCTGCAACCCGGACCTTCTCTCGGCGGAGGCTGCCTCCTTCACGGTTTCCAACCTCGGAGGCTTCGGAGTCGAGTGGTTCACCCCGATCATCAACGTTCCTCAGAGCGCAATCCTCGGAGTGGGCACGATAGTGGCCAGGCCGAAGGACCTCGGCAACGGAGTCTATGGCTTCGTTCCTTACCTCGGTCTCTCCCTTACCTATGACCACAGGGCCATAGACGGAGGAGAGGCGACCCGCTTCCTCAAGCAGGTGGCTGTCGAGATCGAGACACTTGAAGTTGAATTCTAATGCATTCAGGAAATGTTTGACGTAGCAATAATCGGCGGCGGTCCCGGGGGATATGTCGCTGCAGAAAGAGCCGGAGCTGCCGGTCTCAAGGTTGTTCTTTTCGAAAGGAAGTCGCTTGGCGGCGTATGCCTCAACGAGGGTTGTATCCCAACTAAGACCCTCCTTTACGGGGCCAAGGTTTACAATTATGCCGTAACCGGCGACCATTACGGAGTCTATGCTGAAAAACCGAGCTTCAGGTACGAGGAGTTCGTGGACCGCAAGGACAAGGTCGTGAAGAAGCTCGTCGGCGGAATCAAGGCAGCAATGAAGGGCTACAAGGTCGAGGTTGTCAATGCAGAGGCCACCATCAAGGGCCGCTCTGCCGAGGGTATAGCCATCACCGCCGGAGGACAGGACTATCTGTCCCGCAACCTCCTCATCTGCACCGGTTCGGAGGCTGCAGTTCCTCCTTTCCCGGGCCTGAAGGAAGCCGGCGACGTCATTGTCACCAATCGTGAGATACTCTCGCTTCGCGAGCAGCCAAAGGAGCTCGTGGTCATAGGAGGAGGCGTGATAGGAATGGAGTTCGCCGCCTTCTACAGCACCCTCGGAACCAAGGTTACGGTTATTGAAATGCTTCCGAAGATACTCGGACCTCTCGATGACGAAATCAGCTCCATGCTCCAGGGCATCTATGCCAAGAGGGGTGTGAACTTCTGCCTCAAGTCCAAGGTGACCGCCATCGAGGGCAATGCAGTCGTATATGAGGATCCTGAGGGAAAGGTATGCCGCGTGAGCGGAGACAAGATACTTGTCAGTGTGGGACGTCGCGCCAACATCAGCGGCTTCGGCCTCGAGAACCTCGGCGTGGAGATGCTCCTGAACCGTGGTGGAAAGCCTTGCGGAATCAAGGTCGACGAACATATGCGCACCAATGTACCGGGCGTCTATGCAGCTGGTGACGTGACGGGATTCTCGATGCTCGCCCACACTGCAAGCCGCGAGGGCGAGGTTGCTGTCAACAACATTCTCGGCAAGGCTGACCGTATGCGCTACAATGCCATCCCGGGCGTAGTGTACACCAACCCTGAAGTTGCGGGCGTAGGTCTCACCGAGGCCGAAGCCAAAGCCAAGGGCCTGGACTACAAGGTGCTCAAGCTCCCTATGGCCTACTCCGGACGCTTCGTTGCGGAAAACGAGGGCGGTGAGGGTATATGCAAGCTCATCGTGGGCGCGAAATACCACGAGATTCTCGGAGCTCACCTTCTCGGCAACCCTTGCTCTGAGATACTCCAGAGCATGTGCATAGCAATAGAACAGGAGATGACCGTCGAGCAGATAAAGGAAGTGGTCTTCCCTCATCCTACTGTCGGCGAAATCATCAAGGAAACAGCCTTCAGTCTGAAATAATAACAATAAACACAAAGCAATATGCCAAAGTCACTTTTCATCGACCCTAATGAGGTCCTCCGTCCGAAGGAACACGAAATCAAGTTCCCGGAGATTCCTGTGATGACGTACGACAAAACCGTCAAGGAAGAGCTTGAGGAAGGCCATTTCACAAAGCAGGACCTTCTCAATATCTATAGGGATATGTTCACCATCCGCGAGTTCGAGACCATGCTCAACCTCGTGAAGACCACCGGCGGCTACAATGGAGTTGCATACAACAACCCGGGACCAGCCCACCTTTCCATGGGCCAGGAGGCTGCCGCTGTCGGTATGGCATACACCCTCGACACCAACGACTTCATCTTCGGTTCCCACCGTTCCCACGGCGAAATCCTCGCCAAGGGTATGCGCTCCATCGAAATCCTTCCTGAGGAGGAACTCAAGAAGGTTATGGACGAGTTCTGGGGCGGAGCTACCGTAGCCGTGGCAGGCAAGGGATTCACCGGCACCACCAAGGAGCTCGGCATACGCTTCCTCCTCTACGGAGCAATGGCTGAAATCTTCGCTCGTACCACCGGATTCAACAAGGGTCTCGGCGGATCCATGCACACCTTCTTCACTCCTTTCGGAATAATGCCGAACAACGCCATCGTCGGTGGTTCAGGTTCCATCGCAGTCGGTGCGGCTCTCTTCAAGAAGGTCAACCGCAAGAAGGGCATAGTCGTGGCTAACCTCGGCGACGGCGCAATGGCCCGCGGTCCTGTCCTCGAAGGTATGACCTTCGCATCCATGGACCAGTTCAAGACCCTCTGGGAAGGCGATATGAAGGGCGGTCTTCCGCTGATGATCAACGTTATGGACAACCAGTACGCCATGGGCGGACAGACCAGGGGCGAGACCATGGGTTACACTTATCCTGCACGCGTGGGCGCCGGCTTCAATCCTGAGGCATGGAACGCGGAGCGCGTGGACGGATACAACCCTCTCGCAGTCATCGACGCATACCGCCGCAAGAAGGCCCTCCTCGAGCAGAAACTCGGACCTTGCCTTCTCGACGTTGTCACCTACCGTTACAGCGGACACTCCCCAAGCGACCAGGACTCCTACCGTACCAAGGAGGAGAAGGAAGCCTGGCTGGCAGAGGACTGCATCCTCGCATTCGGAAGGAAGCTCGTGGAGGCCGGTGTCGCTACCGAAGCTGATCTCGAGGCAATCCAGACCCACATGAAGGACATCATCTTCGAGATGTACAAGCTCGCCATCGACGAGGAAGTCAGCCCGAGGATGGACCTCGTAAAGGACAACGAGCTCCTCGGAGACATGATGTTCTCCAACCAGAGCATAGACTCCCTCGGAGACGCCAAGCCTGAGGTAAACCATCCTATGGAGGAGAACCCTCGCGTCAAGCAGATTGCCGGCAAGAGCCGTTACTATCTTGATGCGGAAGGCAAGCCTGTCAGCAAGATGAAGATGTACAACATCAAGGACGGTATATTCGAGGCGATAGTGGACCGTTTCTACAAGGATTCCACCCTCGTTGCATACGGTGAGGAGAACCGTGAGTGGGGCGGCGCCTTCGCCGTATACCGCGGACTTACCGAGGCTCTTCCTTACCACCGCCTCTTCAATGCTCCTATCGCAGAGGCAGCCATCATAGGAACAGCCATCGGCTATGCCATGTGCGGAGGCCGCGTGATACCGGAGATAATGTACTGCGACTTCCTCGGATGCTGCGGCGACGAGATTTTCAACCAGCTTCCAAAGTGGCAGGCAATGTCCGGCAACATCCTCAAGATGCCAGTTGTTGTCAGGGTTTCCGTAGGTTCCAAGTACGGTGCACAGCACTCCCAGGACTGGACATCGCTCTGCACCCATATCCCTGGCCTCAAGGTTGTGTTCCCTGTGACTCCGTACGATGCAAAGGGTCTTATGAACTCCGCTCTTCAGGGCACAGACCCTGTCATCTTCTTCGAAAGCCAGAGAATCTACGACAAGGGCGAGGAATTCCACAAGGAAGGCGTTCCGGCAGAATACTACGAGATTCCGCTCGGCGAGCCTGACATCAAGAGGGAAGGAAAGGATGTTACCTTCCTCACCATCGGAGCCACCCTCTACCGCGCTCTCGAGGCTGCAAAGGAACTCAAGGAGAAATACGGAATGGAGGCCGAGGTCATCGACGCCCGCACCCTCGTTCCTTTCAACTACGAGAAGGTCATCGAGTCCGTCAAGAAGACAGGCCGCATAATCATCGCAGGCGATGCAGCCGCAAGAGGCTCCTTCCTCAACGACCTCGCTGCCAATATCGCGGACCTCTGCTTCGACTACCTCGATGCTGCTCCTGTTGTACTCGGCTCACGCAACTGGATCACCCCTTGCCACGAACTCGAAGCCGCGTTCTTCCCTCAGCCGAGCTGGTTCCTCGACGCCATCAACGAGAAGATGGTTCCTCTCAAGGACTATGTTCCGGTAAGCAATATGACAGCTGCCCAGCAGATTCTCAGAGCAAAGAAAGGTATCTAGAATATGTCATCGGTCATAGATGTAAACGCCCATCTCCACACGCCGTACTCCTTCAGCGCCTTCACCGACGTGAAGCAGGCCCTCGACATGGCTGCAGCCGAAGGAGTGGGAGTGGTGGGCATCAACGACTTCTATTCGCTTGACGGATATGGAGAATGGAGTGAAGAGTGCGGCAGGCGCCGCCTCTTCCCTCTTTTCAATATAGAGTTCATCTCCCTCAACAGCGAGGACCAGGCCAACGGAGTCAGGGTCAATGACCCCAACAATCCCGGCAGAACCTATCTCAGCGGAAAGGGTCTCGCCTACCCTGTGATACTCAAGGGCAGGGAGGCCAGGATGCTCGAGCAGGTAAAGGCCGAATCCAATGCCCAGGTCGAAAAGATGTGTGGGAAGCTCAATGCCCACCTCGACTCTGTCAAGGCGGGATTCAATTTGGATTTCAAGCAGATAGAGAGGGAACTCACCAGAGGCTCCATACGTGAGCGTCATCTTGCCAAGGCGCTCCGCCTTGCAGTGGACTCCCGTCCGGGCTCCGACAGCGACAGGCTCGCGATGTATGAGAGGATATTCGGAGGCGTTCCGCTCAAGTCCTCACCGGAGGATGCCGCGGCTGTTGAGAACGAGATACGCAGCAAGCTTCTCAAGGCCGGAGGCGCAGCCTTCATTCCGGAGGATCCGAAGGCCTTCCTTCCAATGGAGACCGTCCAGTCCATCATAGAGGCTGCTGGCGGTATTCCTACCTATCCTTTCCTCGCCGATGACGCCAAGGGATGTTTCACGGATTTCGAGGAAGATCTGATGAAGGCTGCGGATACCCTTCGCAAAAGGGGCATAAGGAGCGTGGAATTCATCACCACCCGCAACACCACCGCAGTCCTCGAACAGTATTCGTCCTACCTGCGCGACGAAGGATTCACCGTCACCTTCGGCTCGGAGCACAACACCCCGGCCCTTGAACCGGTGCGCCTGCGTACGCGCGACAATGCAGACGGACTCAGCGAAAAGCTCCGCGAAATAAACTACAACGGAGCCTGCGCAGTGGCTGCCCATCAGGCTGGTCTCGGTTCCGTGGATGAAGGAGACGAGCTGATACGAAAGACAACAGGAAAATGAGCATGAAACAGATAGAAGAACTGGTTGCCATATCCCGCAAGTACGGGTCTGACTCCCGCTTCGTCATTGCGGGCGGTGGAAACACCTCCTACAAGAATGCGGACAGGCTGTGGGTCAAGGCCAGCGGTCACGCTATGGCGACCATCACGGAGGATGGATTCGCGGTTCTCGACCGCGCCCTCCTCAACGCTATGGGCACGAAGGAATACAGTGACGATTCCGCTCTCAGGGAGGAGCAGGTCAAGAACGACCTTGCAGCAGCCTGCATCACGAAGGACCGCCGCCCGTCAGTGGAGACCTCTCTCCACAACTGCCTGGAGTCGGCATTTGTGGTCCATACCCACCCTACCATCGTCAACGCGCTTATGTGTTCAGTGAACGCCGGGGCGCTCTGCGCGGAAATCTTCCCCGATGCGCTCTATGTCGAGTACACGGATCCTGGCTATACCCTCTTCAAGAAGGTCCATGACAGGATAGTCGCATACAAGAAGGAGAAGGGCTGCGAACCTGCAGTGATATTCCTCCAGAACCACGGTGTATTCGTCGGCGCCGATACTCCGGAGCAGGTGGATGCCATTTACGCCGACATTGTCGCGCGCCTTGAGACCAGGATTGAAGCCCTTCCTCAGGGCAGCGCAGAGCCGGCCGCATTCCTTATGGACCTGATTCCAGCGATGAGGTCCATACTCAGCCGCAACGGACGCGGCCTCAAGACACTCAAGGTCACGACCGACGCCCTGGCCGTTGAGACCGCTGCAGATGCGGGCTCTTTCGCCAAGGTCTCCGTTCCGTTCTCGCCCGATATAATAGTGTACTGCAAATCCGAGTACATATATCTTGACGCCGAAGGCGCGGAAGCCCTTGTGGAACAGGCCGAGAGCAGGATAGAGGAGTACGTCGCACGACGTGGCCACACCCCTAAGGTGATACTCGTCAAGGGCGCCGGCCTCGTTGCTGTCGGAGACAATGCGAAGAATGCGCAGATTGTCACGGACGTCTTCCTCGACGCGATGAAGATAGCCCGTCTGGCTGCTTCTTTCGGCGGAGAACACCCGATGGAACCCGCATGGATAGAGTTCATTGACAACTGGGAGGTGGAAAACTACCGCCGCAAGGTGGCATCCTCATCGTCCAGGGGAAGGGTTGAGGGAAAGACCATCGTAGTCACAGGTGCGGCCCAGGGCTTCGGAGAGGGCATAGCCCGCGAGCTCATACGCGAAGGCGCGAACATAGTGGTTGCCGACCTGAATGACGTGGTGGGCGTGAAGACAGCCGCATCCTTCAATGAAATAGCCGGAGCCAACCGCGCGATATTCGTAAAGACAAATGTCAGTGACGTCGACAGCGTCAGGAACCTTGTGCTGACTACAGTGCTCAACTTCGGCGCTGTGGATACTTTCGTAAGCAACGCCGGGGTGGCGCGAGCCGGAGACCTCGAGACCCTCACTCCCGAGACCTTCGAGTTCGTGACAAAGATAAACTATCACGCCTTCTTCTACTGCTCCAAGTTCGCGAGCCACGTGATGAAGATACAGACAGCCCATGACCCGGAGTACTTCGCCGATATCATCCAGATCAATTCCAAGAGCGGTCTGGAGGGTTCCAAGGCGAACTACGCCTACGCCGGCAGCAAGTTCGGAGGCATAGGACTCACTCAGTCTTTCGCCCTCGAACTGGCACCGTTCCGCGTGAAGGTCAATGCTATATGCCCGGGCAACTTCCTTGACGGGCCGCTCTGGAGCGATCCGGAGAAGGGGCTCTTCGTACAGTATCTCAACGCGGGCAAGGTGCCGGGAGCGAAGACAGTTGCGGATGTGAGGGAATACTACATCTCCAAGGTCCCTATGAGAAAGGGCTGCAACCCTTCCGACGTGACCAAGGCCATACTTTATGCCATCGACCAGACAGGCGAGACCGGACAGGCCATCCCTGTCACCGGCGGCCAGATAATGTTGAACTGATAAAATCGAAAGAGATATGAAAACTAAAGCAGTGCGTTTGTACGGAAAGGATGACCTCCGTCTCGAGGAGTTTGAGCTCCCGCAGATCAAGGATGACGAGATTCTCGCCAAGGTGGTCAGCGACTCTATATGCATGTCCTCCTACAAGGCGGCCCACCAGGGTGCCGACCACAAAAGAGTTCCGAATGACGTTGCAGAGCATCCTGTAATCATAGGCCACGAGTTCGCCGGCGAAATCATCGAGGTCGGCAGCAGGTGGCAGAACGAATTCAAGCCTGGTGACAAGTTCTCCATACAGCCGGCCCTCACCTATGAGGGAGGTCCTGTAGGCGTTCTCAGCGCCCCGGGTTATTCCTATCAGTACATAGGCGGTGATGCCACCTATATCATCATTCCTAAGGAGGTGATGGAGCAGGGCTGCCTCCTGCCTTTCAATGGAGAGGCCTTCTATCCTGCATCCCTCAGCGAGCCTCTTTCCTGCGTCGTAGGCGCCATACACGCGTCCTACCACACCACGCCGGGTTCATATGTACATGATATGGACATCAAGGAGAACGGCAAAATGGCCCTCCTTGCAGGCGTCGGTCCTATGGGCCTTGCGATGATCAACTATGTGCTCCACCGCGAGGACCGTCATCCGAGCCTTTTCGTCGTAACCGACATTGACCAGACCCGTCTCGACCGTGCCGCCTCCCTTTACACGAAGGAGTTTGCGGCAAGCCGCGGTATCGAGCTCCATTATGTCAATACGGCCTGCGAAAATCCTGTCGAGGTCCTCAGGGGCATCTCTGGAGGCACAGGTTTCGACGAGGTGGTGGTGATGGCACCGGTTCCGGCAGTCATCGCACAGGCTGACGCGATACTTGGTTTCGACGGTTGCCTCAACTTCTTCTCAGGCCCTTCGAAGCCGGATTTCTCCGCGCCGCTGAACTTCTATAACGTCCACTACGCATCCACCCACATCGTGGGAACCTCCGGCGGAAATACCGACGATATGAAGGAGGCTCTCGACCTTATGGGCAAGGGTATGGATCCGGCAGGTCTCGTGACCCATATCGGAGGTCTGAATGCAGTAATCGACACGACCCTCAACCTCACATCCATTCCGGGAGGAAAGAAGTTGATATATACCCATCTGACCATGCCTCTGACGGCAATCGCGGATTTCGCAGAGAAAGGAAAGACCAATCCCGTATTCGCTGAGCTCGACCGCATCTGCAAGGCCCATATGGGACTATGGTGCATCGAGGCGGAGAAATATCTCCTCTCACACGCTGACAGTCTGGAATAGGAGGCTGGGATGAAACAGTTGAATACGGAACTGATGCATCCTGCCCAGCAGATATGCATCATCATCGACAGAATCTACCGTAGCGGAATGACCACCACCTCCGGCGGCAACATTTCGATAATGGACGAGAACGGGGATATGTGGATTACTCCGTCGGGCATCGACAAGGGTTCCCTTACTCCCAAGGACATAATGTGCGTGAGGTCGGACGGCGAGGTCGTCGGGCCTCACAGACCGTCCTCGGAATATCCTTTCCACAGGGCTCTGTACAACATACGGCCGAATCTCCATTCCGTGATTCACGCCCATCCTCCGGGACTGGTGACCTTCAGCATAGTCCACGAAATACCGAACACCAACATCATTCCCCAGGCAAAGGGAGTTTGCGGCCCTATCGGTTTCGCACCCTATGACGTGCCGGGAAGCGAGGGGCTCGGAGAGAAGATAGCGGAGGAGTTCAAGAAGAACCCGGAGTACAAGGCCGTCATCATGGAAAATCACGGAGTAGTGCTTATGGGCGAGGACATTGCTGACGCCTACCAGCGTTTCGAGACCCTCGAACTCTGTGCCCGCACCATACTCAACGCCAAGACCCTCGGTGAGCCGAAGTACCTCAGCGATGCTCAGATAGGTTTCCACGACGGGTGCATACCGACAAACTACAAGCATTTCATGGACGTCAAGCATCCTTCGGACGAGCGTGCCCTCCGCACCCAGATCTGCAGGATGGTCCGCAGGGCCTGCGACCAGAGACTCATGAGCAGTTCCTACGGCACGGTGTCGATGAGATGGAGAGGGGACGACTTCCTCATCACTCCGCCTCGCGTACAGCGCTGGGACATTGACGAAGAAGACATAGTACAGGTCAGGAACGGTATGGTAGAGGCCGGCAAGACCCCGTCGCGTTCTGTAGCCCTTCATCAGGAAATTTACAGACGCAATCCAAGGGTCAATGCGATAATACTCACCCAGTGCCCGGCCCTGATGGGATTCAACACCACGGACGCTGAGTTCAATGTGCGCACCATCCCGGAGAGTTGGATTTTCCTCCAGGACGTTCCGAAATTTCCTTTCGGTTCGCAGTATGAGAATGTCGAGGGTGTGGCGGATGCCTTCAGGACAAGGCCTTGCGTAATGCTGGCCAACGACTCCATAGTGGTCGCCTCGGACAGCCTTCTCAACGCTTTCGACCGCCTCGAGGTGGCAGAGTTCAGCGCCAAGTCACTGGTGCTCGCGGCTCCGATGGGCAGCCTTCATCCAATAACTGACAAGGAAGTAGAAGATCTCAGGGTCGCTTTCCACGTGGGAGAGTGACCCCTGAGGTCTGATTGAGATCTGATTGAGATCTGGCTGAGATTTGGCTGGGATCTAAAGGGAATCGGCCATCGCCTTGACTTTTGCGGCTCTTTCACCGCTGTCAGGGTGTGAGGCGAACCATTTCTGAACCTTTGAGGACGTGGTGGCTCCGCCCGAGAGTTCTACGAGCTTGTTCAGGGCCTTGTACATGCTGTACTTGTCGCGATTGTTGTCCACTGCAAAGCGGAAACCGTACTCATCTGCAGCGAATTCCTGTTTCTGTGAGTATTGTGCGCTGACATAGGCCTCCGCAAGGTCTCCGAGTATGGACTGGGACAGGGTTGCGACGACTCCGCCCACCGAAGTCACGGCATCGCGGGCTGCGGACGAAATGTATGCGCGCTTCATCGCTGCTTTGCTGTCCTTATGGACCACGTGGCCGATTTCGTGACCGATGATGGCTATGAGCATATCGTCATCCATCGCGTCCATCAGTCCGCTGTACACGCGGATGGAGCCGTCCCCGCAGGCGAAGGCGTTGACTTCGTCGGTGATGTAAACCTTGAAATTGAGCGACAGTCCTTCAGGGGCCTTGATTTCCTTGGCAATCCTCGTGAGACGGTCGTAATATTTACCGCTTTCGGACACTGTGTTGGTCGAGTCCATATAAGCTACCGACTGTTGAGAAAGCTGGATGATCTCATCGTCAGTGATGGTCGTTGCAGTGATAGTCTTTACGGCAGCAGATGCCAGGGCCTCCTGGTTGAGGCTTACCTTGCTGAGTGCGCCGCAGGATGTGAGGGAGATTGCGCAGAGTGCTGCGATAATGATTCTTGTCTTCATGGGTCGTCTTTGTTGTGTCGCGCAAAGGTAGCAATTTGACAATAATCTTCGGATTTTTCCGTAACACAATTATTTAGGAATGAGATATCTTAGAAACGAATCGCTTGATCCGCATTACAATATGGCCTTTGACGAGTTCTGCCTTCAGGAACTCGAGTCGGATGAGGTGCTTTTCTATCTTTGGCAGAACCGTCCCGCGGTGATAATAGGACTCAATCAGAATGCCTATGCCGAGGTAAACATTCCTTACCTCGAAGAGAAGGGGATAGCCCTCGCAAGAAGGGTGACCGGCGGAGGCGCCGTGTATCACGATCTCCAGAACCTCAACTATACCATAGTGGGAAAATCCTCTGACATAGAAAGAGACTATCCCCAGTATGCCGGCATCCTTGCCGAGGCCCTCAGGTCTCTCGGAGTTCCGGCGGAACTAAGCGGACGCAACGACATCATGGTAGAGGGGAAGAAGGTCTCCGGTTATGCGAAGAGGGTGTGGAAGGACAGGCTTATGGTCCACGGCACCCTTATGTTCAACGTTGACCTGGAGGAACTGACCAGGGCCCTTGCAGTTCCTGGAAGCAAGCTCGAATCAGCCGGCATCGAATCGGTACGCTCCCGCGTCGGTAACCTCAAGAACTGGCTTCCGCAGATGGATACCATACAGGATTTCCAGGAGGCTCTTGAGTCTATTCTGTCCCGTGACCACCAGGATGGGGAGTTGCTGCTTACCCGGGCACAACTGGCAAGGATAGAGAGTCTGGCTGATGAGCGTTTCCGCTCCTGGGAATGGGTATATGGCAAGTCTCAGCACGCAGCCTTCCATTCCGCTGCCAAGTTTGCCTGCGGCAACGTGGAGGTGACCCTTTCGGTGGAACACGGAGTGATACAGAATCTTCAGTTCGGAGGGGATTTCCTCGGAAACCTCCCTACGGAGGTGCTGTCAAAGGCGCTCGAGGGTTGCCGTTTGTCAAAGGAGGACATCTGCTCCGTTCTCGAGACTCTTCCTGTGTCGCAGTTCTTCGACAGGATGACTCCGGAAGAACTTGCCGGGCTCATAGCTGACATCAAATGATTCAGTTTTCCTTCATCAGCTGAGCCACTGGTCCGGGAAGCAGAGCCTTTATCTCAGGATAGTTGGGCAGGTGGCCTCCGTGGTACTGATATGACCTGCCTGGATAATGCAGGTCGAACTCGTCCAGACATCTGACAACCTCATCCTCGATGGCGAACAGTCCCGTCGTCTGCTTCAGGTCGGTTTCGCTTATCCCGTCGAACTGAACGGCTTCGATTCTTTCATAACTGTCGCACAAAGCAGGGGTGACCTCGAAGAATTCGGCACCGTCTGCCCTTGGGGACATATATTCGAAGCGTCCGAGTTTCTTCCTGAGAAGCCCCGACACATGGAATCCGGGGTTGATGAGTATCTTCCTGTAACCCCTGAGCATCTGTGCCCAGAAACCTCCGAGAGACAGCCCGACTATCAGGTCGGGCTGTTCTTCCTTACATATCTTTTTCAGCATTGCGAGGGCTTCCTCCGGCTCCTCAGGCACATCGGGTGCAATCACCTCGCAGGGCGCGAAAAGATTACGCAGCCCGTCAGCCATCTTGTAGCGGCCGGATGAGGCAAGTCCGTGTATGAACAGAATTCTCATTTGAGCAGGGCTTTGCCGTTGTCGTCAACAGTAATTTCCACTTTGTGGGTTCCGCAAGGGAAGTTCTTGTGTCCGGAGTCAAGCACGAGGGTCGCGCTTGTGTTTGCCGGAACCGTGAATTCGAGGCTCACAGAGTTGCCGCTGCGTTGCCACTGCGAGCTGATCTGACCCGCGCGGCTGCGGTAGCCGGCCTTGACCGAGTCGAGCCCCTCGGGGAAGTGGGGAGCGATGATTACATTGCGGAATCCGGGAGCAGACGGATTATAGTTGATTCCGGCGAGGCAGTTGACATACCAGGCGGCCACATCGCCGAGGAAGACATGATCCAGCGATGCGTCGCGGAATCCCGGATCGAGAGCCCATGTTTCTGCGCAGGTGGTGAAACCCTGTTTTACCCACCAGCCCCAGGACGGGCACTCCTCCTTTGTGGCCATGGTGTAGGCCTGCTGGACATGGCCGTACTCTGTCAACGCCCTGAGCACTGTCTTGCTGCCCATGGACCCGAATTCGAGGAAACCGTTGTTCTCATCCACCAGGCGGGCGAGATTGTCCGCAACAGCCTGTTCATCCCCCTCGGGAACTATGCCGAAATACAGTGCGACACCCTGTGCGGCCATCGATCCGTTTGCATATAGCTTTTCTTCGGAATCATACCATTTCGCGTTTATCGCGTCCCTGACAGCCGCAGCCTTTTCGCGGTAAGGGGTGGGGTCATATCCCAGGAGCTCGGCGAATCTCGCCATCGTGCACCAGTCGAAATAATAGAACACCGGAGTCGTGAACTGTGTAGGAGTCGCCAGCTTGTAGTAAACCCAGTCTCCGATTCCGTAGGTAGGGAGTCCGTCGCTTTCCTCGCGGGTCTGGAGGTATTCCAGATAGCGCTGCCATACAGGCCAGAGCTTGCGAGCCTGACTCAGGTCTCCGCTGAAGTTGTACATCGTGTTCGGAATGATGAAGATTGCAGCATCCCAGACGGGACCGATCCAGTCGTCATAGCCCCAGTGGCTGTCCGGAATGATACCGGAAATACGGCCGTCGGGACGTATGTTGTCGATTACGTCGTCCACCCATTTCTCGTAGAAGGACATGGCGTCGTAGTTGAATAGGCCCATCTCCACAGCGAGGTGGCTGTCTGCTGTCCAGCCGTTCTTTTCCCTGGTGGGACAGTCGGTGATGATGGAGTGGAAGTTATTGCAGTAGGTCCTCCGAACCATCTCCCAAACAGTGTTGAAGAGAGGATTTGAGGACTCGAAGCTTCCGACTGAAGGGACGAGGGTGTGGAAATATATCGCCTCGAGACTGTTTTTGTCCAGCTTGAGCGGCTTGTCGGAACGGACTTCCACATAGCGGAAACCGTGATAGCAGAAAACAGGGTTCCAACTCTCCCTGGCTCCGCCCTTCATATAATATATATCCCGCTGTATGGAATGGTCTCCAAGCGGTTCGAAATATATGTTGATATTCCCCATCTCGAGGCGTCCGTCAGCCTTGAGAAGTTCGCCGTGTTCGAGAGTCACCCTTGTTCCTGCCTCTCCCTTTGCCGTCAGACGGGTTACTCCAGAGATGTTCTTTCCAAAATCATAGACATAAATGCTGTCTCCGAAGGACTTGAATGAAACCGGCTTCAGTATGGCTTCCGGCGCAATGGGAGGCATCTTCTGGGCCGTGAGCACGGGGGATGGAGCCTCCGCGAAAACGGCGTTCTCCCATTCGCTGTCGTCAAAGCCCGGCCTGTCCCAGCCCGGAATCTCCCTGCGTGCATCATAGAAGTCGCCGCTGTAGATGTTGTTGGAGATGTACGGGCCGTCGCAGCAGGTCTTCCAGCTGTCGTCGGTGCATAAGCTCTGCTCGCAACCGTCGCTGTAGAGTATGTGGATCTCGCAGAAGAACCTTGCCCTTCCGCGCCAGCGCGCCTCCTCGAATTTCCATGTTGCCACCGGGGCTATCTCGTTGTAGAATCCGTTTCCGAGCACTGCGCTGACCACATTCTCGCCCTTGCGAAGAAGTTCGCTTATGTCGTATGTGCAATAGAGGTTCCTCTTGTCATAATGTGTATATCCGGGCTCGAGGAAGG
This sequence comes from Bacteroidales bacterium, assembly GCA_016293535.1. Classification (GTDB taxonomy): domain Bacteria; phylum Bacteroidota; class Bacteroidia; order Bacteroidales; family UBA932; genus Cryptobacteroides. Next base: position 22,615 of record JAEDEB010000028.1, read on the forward strand.
CGTCGGTGACCTTCTGTCCGTTGACCTTCACCTCGGCGTAGGCCGCGGCGCTCATATACATCCTGGCGCTGACGACGTCCCTTTCGGCTTCGAAACTTTTCCTGAACATCGGAGCAGCCTCCGTGTCCATGTCTTTTCCGTCGCTGATCCAGGCTGCGGACCAGTCGCTCATCTCCAGAGCCGCCGTCTCGAAGTGAGCGACAGGCGACACCACCGTCCTCATTTCCCGTCCGGAGCCCGCAGCATTGAGGTCATCCTTCGTCTCTGCCGTGTCCTTTCCGTCTTCGGTTGAGTCTGGGGTATATCCGTATGCCGTCACCCTCCAGCAGTAGCGGCTGAAACTCTCTATCATCGGGCAGTTGTCCACCACCGCGGACGCATCACCGCTGACCACAAGCCCGGAGTTCCATACATCCGGATTGTCGAGCAGCGACTCCCGCGTTGCGACGTGGATTTCGTATGCATACTGGACGAATCCTTCGGGAATGTCGTAACTCCAGTTCAGTCGGGGAGACTGTGTATCTACGCAAAGCGGCTCTGCGGAGAGCTCGCAACTCATCCCGACAATCTCGGGCCTGTCGGCGCATGAGGCGGCCGAAATGATTGAAATGGCGGCAGCTAAAGCCAGTTGAAGCAAACTTTTCATAATTCTGCAATTTACTTCTTTTTTATGACTTGTTCCAGCGATTTTCCTTCCTATGTATCAAATACCTAAATATGTTAATCAAATAATAATGTCATCGTTAAGCCTTGCTCCCTATATTTGTCGTTAAGTAATCTTCAAAAAATAAGCTGCATCATCTTATGAATATCTTTCCGGGCCATATTTCCTTCCTCATCAGTCACGTAGCTACGGCTACGCTCCTTCTTCGTAAGAAAATCTGACCTCGGAAATCTTATTCAAATCTGAAGCAACTTATTCTTTTCAGATTACTAAAGTGAGGAAACCACACTCAACAACGCTATATTCATGAATCCAATCAAGCTATTCTGCACATTCTCAGTGCTGCTCTGTACGAGCGTCCTCTTTGCAGCCGAATCCGGCGAGGGATACGCAACGCCGGTTTATCTGGACAAGACAAAGTCTCCTCAGCTCAGGGCCGAAGACCTCGCGACCCGTATGACTCTGGAAGAAAAGGTCAGCCTCCTGCTCTTCGATTCCCGGGCTGTCGACAGACTGGGAATACCGGCATACAACTGGTGGAACGAAGCTCTCCACGGTGTCGGACGCAACGGGGATGCCACCATGTATCCTATGCCCATCGGGATGGCCGCGTCTTTCGATGAGGACCTGCTGCGCACCGTATTCTCCCAGGTCAGCGACGAGATAAGGGTGAAGAACCGCATCGCGCGCTCCCGCGGCGAAGGGTCCCGCCAGTATGAGGGACTGTCCTTCTGGACCCCTAACGTCAATATATTCAGAGACCCGCGCTGGGGCAGGGGAATGGAGACCTATGGCGAGGATCCGTATCTTATGTCCATGCTCGGAGGTGCCGTGGTCGACGGTCTTCAGGGCACGGACCCAGAACATCTGAAGTGCCTGGCCTGCGCAAAGCATTTTGCAGTCCATTCCGGACCGGAATATTCCCGTCACAGTTTCGATGCCCATGTGTCGCAGCGGGACCTTTATGAGACCTACCTTCCTGCATTCAAATACCTTGTAACCGAAAAGAACGTACAGCAGGTGATGTTTGCATACAACCGTTTCCGCGGCGTGCCTTGCGGAGCCAGCACAGAACTTCTCCGGGACATACTCCGCGACGAGTGGGGATATAAGGCCCTGGTGGTGAGCGACTGCGGCGCCGTCGACGATTTCTTCGTGCCCGGTCGCCACGACTATGTCGGTACGGCTGAAGAGGCTGCAGCGGCAAGCGTCCGTGCGGGTTGCGAAATCGAATGCGGAGGCGTCTTCAGAAGCCTCGTGTCCGCTGTGGAGAAAGGCCTCATATCCGAGGATGAAATAACGACTGCCCTGGTTCACAACTTGACCGCCCGTTTCGCGCTCGGAGACATTGACAACGAAAGCATCTACGACACGCTCATACCGGATTCAGCCCTCTGCTGCGACCTTCACAAGGCTACGTCCCTGCAGATGGCTAGGGAGAGCATGGTGCTTCTGCAGAACCGCGGAGGCATACTTCCGCTTGCTCCTGATGCGAAAGTGGCCCTCGTGGGCGCCAACGCCGATGATGTGGAGATGATGTGGGGCAACTACAACGGCATTCCTGCACATACTGTCACTCTCCTGGAGGCCATGAGGAACAGGGTGCCGGACATCTGCCATGTCAGGGGTTGCGAGCTTGTTCTCGATGAAATATCTCCGGAAAGAATGGAGGAGATTCTTTTAAGGCTCGAAGGTATCGACACGGTGATATATGCCGGCGGACTTTCCCCTCGTCTTGAGGGAGAGGAGATGCCTGTCAGCGTTCCCGGTTTCCGCGGCGGCGACAGGACATCCATAGAACTGCCTGAATGCCAGAGGAACTTCCTGAAGGCTCTCCACGATGCCGGCAAGAAGGTGATTTTCGTGAATTTCTCGGGAAGCGCCCTCGCGCTGCTGCCTGAGACTGAAACCTGCGAGGCTATACTTCAGGCCTGGTATCCGGGACAGGAAGGAGGAACTGCAATCGCCGACGTTCTTTATGGCGACTTCAATCCTTCGGGCAAGCTTCCTGTCACCTTCTATGAAAGCGATGCCCAGCTGCCTGATTTCGAGGACTACGATATGGCGGGCCACACCTACCGTTTCTTTACAGGCGAGCCTCTCTTCGCTTTCGGATATGGACTCAGCTACACCGACATTCAGGTTCTGAAAGTGAAGAAACGTTTCGGAAGGGTAGTGGTAAAACTCAGGAACAATGGACCTGCAGGCGGCAGCGAGGCCGTCCAGCTCTATGTCCGCAAGCCTGGCGACACTGCCGGCCCGATCAAGACTCTCCGTGCCTTCCGGAAGGTGGAACTGCCGGCTGGGAAGACAAAGCGGGTGGTTTTCCGGCTTGGAAAGGAAGTTTTCGAATGGTGGTCTGAAGAAGGCGGCAGGATGAAGCCTCTGGCCGGAGATTACGAAATCCTCGTAGGCACCAGTTCCCGCGACGCCGACCTCACCGTCCTCCCCGTCCGCTTCCGCGGCTGACGGTCAGTCAAGGACGGCCACGCTTGCCTGTCACAGGAACATTGTGAGCATGACTGGAAGAAGGAGTGTCTGTTCATCCTTGCGCAGGTCCTTGGTATAGATGAGGTACCTGTCGCTTACCCTGTCTGAGTACTTCCTGCAGAACTCGTCAAGCGATTTGTGGGTTTTGTATCCGGACGACTTGACCTCCACGGGGCGGAGCTTGCTTCCCTTCGAGAGTAGGAAATCGACTTCGTAACTATGGTTTGATGTCTCCGACCTCCAGGTATGATAAAAGAGTTTGTGCCCAGATGCGACAAGCATCTGAGCCACGATGTTCTCATAGACATAACCAAGGTCAACTGAAAGCTTGTCACTGAGCAGTTTGTCGTAAATTACATTGTCCGAGAAGTCATTGTTCCAGAAGGCAAGGGTGATGAACAGCCCCGTATCTCCCATATACAGTTTGTATTGTCCATAATCGGTATGTGACGGCAGTCCCACCTCCGGATTGTCCGAATGATGTGCGAAGTTTACGGTAAGGCTGTCCTCCATGTCCCTCAGGAACTCATCCACGATTTCGCGAGGATAGCTCCTTCCGATAATGCTGCTCTGCTGGAAACGTGACGCGTTCTTACTCAGTTGGGCAGGGATGGCGCCGAAAAGCTTGGATATTTTCCCTGAAGGGTCTATCTTCTGGAAATCGTCTATGTAGAGTTCTATAATCTCCCGCTTCTTCCTGTCCACGTCCGCCAGATTGAGTGTATCCAGATATGTGCTTACCGCCTGTGGCATCCCTCCGACAAGCATATAGAGCCTGAAGTCCCTGAGCAGTTTGCGCGTCAGGGCGTCACCGAAAGGTCGCCTTGCTTCAAAGGACTCCCTGAACAGGGACACGGTAACCTCATCCCCAAGGGCCCAGCGAAACTCCTCATAATCCATCGGATACATAGTTATGCGCGTCTCTTCGCTCGGGATGACGATATTATACGTGTTCTTCTTTATAGAGAGCAGGGAACCGGTCTCTATGTAGTCATATCTGTGGTCCTTCACAAGGTACTTGATGGCCTCACGAGCCTTCGGGCATTTCTGGACCTCGTCAAAGATGATGACGGACTGACGTTCATAGAGCTTGACTCCATAGATGAACTGTAGCCTCATGAAAAAGTCATTCCTGTCGGAAATGACTTTCATCGCCTCCCAGAGTGCGGTCGGAGCATCTGCGAAGTCGACAAGAATATAACTGCGGTATTCCCTCTTTGCGAATTCCTCCACCAGAGTGGACTTGCCGACACGGCGTGCACCCTTGACCAGAAGTGCTGTAGAACCGTCACTCGTCCGCTTCCACTCAAGCATCCTGTCATATAGTTTCCTCCTAAAAACTCTCATTTCCCCATTTTTCTAATGTCAGACATGGCAAATATAGGCAAATTGTGCAGAATCCCCGTTTTTAAAACCGGAAATATGTGCAGAATCCCCATTTTTGGGGTCGGTGTGCTTGAGGAGCAAAAACAAGTTTGTACATTAAAGACTAGCCAATAAAGAATCCA
>JAEDEB010000094.1 GCA_016293535.1 Bacteroidales bacterium
CTGCATACCATTCGCCGACAGATACATTTACCCTTGCTGCAATAATGAATGCAACTAGAGTAACTAGAACTATATGTCTGGCCTTATGCATTTTTCACAATGAGCATTATACAAATCCGAATTTATTTGATGTTATTCGCGGCGGCCATGCGGAGCCAGAGCATCTCTGTTTGTCAAAGCCCAATCAATAATACCGTTCAAGGCCGGCAGGAAAGATTCTCCCAGTTCGGTCAAACTGTACTCGACCCTTGGCGGGACTTCCGCGTAGACCGTGCGGGTGACCAGCCGATAATCCTCCAGGCGTTTCAGTGTCTGGGAAAGCATTTTCCTGGAAACATCCGGCATGTCTTTCTGGAAATCCCGGAAGCGGCACACGCCGTATTTCTGGATGGCCACTATGGCCAGGACGGACCATTTGTCTCCTATCTGGGAGAGGATATTCCGGACTGGGCAAAAACCTTCAAAATTTGCCATAATCTATTTGTCTGATAATCATCAATTGTTTCCTCGCTGTAACTATTGCACCTTCATGTACCGTATTGCAAGAGTTGACCAAAGGTGCTATCTTTGCGCAAAGATACAAAGTTTCTATTAGAAACAAATATTGAAAACCAATAAAATATGAAAGCGGTGAAACAAATTGAGACAATTGCGAAAGGTCAGAACTTTGAAGCCGTCAACATCGGCTCATGGGATGAGGTTATCGGTTACGAACTCCCGATGGGACCGAATGTCCTTCATGGGAAAGTGTTCGTCGGCCAAGCCGTTGGTGCGACAGGCAGCGAACTCAGTTTCCAGACGCTTGCCCCCGGTCAGGACAGCGGCTTCCTCCATACTCACAATACGCATGAGGAGCTTTATATCATTATCAAGGGTGAAGGCCTGTACCAGGTTGACGGCGAAATCTTCCCTGTCCTCGAAGGATCCGTTATCCGTGTATCGCCCGATGGCAACCGAGCCTTGAAGAACAATGGCAAGGAGAATATGACGATGTTGTGCATCCAATACAAGGCCAATGCTTTCGGAGAGGCCGACAGCCCCATGGCGGACGGCAATATCCTCCGGGAACCTCTTAACTGGTAATCATGGCGACTGTCACAACACTGGCCTATAAGGACGTCAAGACCGTCATGACCAAATCTTCCCTTCCAGTGGGGGGATACTCCGTCAATCCTTATGTAGGCTGCCCGCATGCTTGCCGGTACTGCTACGCCTCATTCATGAAACGCTTTACCGGCCATACGGAAAAATGGGGTACGTTCCTTGACGTGAAGAGTTGGCCCAGAATCACGGATCCTCACAAATACGACGGACAGCGTATCGTCATAGGCTCTGTTACCGATGGTTATAACGAGTACGAGGCTACTTATAAGCGTACACGGATGCTGCTGGAGCAGCTTCGGGGCTCGTCGGCGGAGATTATGGTCACCACCAAGTCAGACCTGGTCCTGCGGGATATCGACCTTCTGAAGACTTTTCCCAAGGTGACGATTTCCTGGTCGGTCAACACCCTGGACGAGCACTTCAAGGACGATATGGATGATGCCCCCAGCATAGAACGCCGCCTGGCTGCTATGAAAAAGTTCCACGACGAGGGAATCCGCACCGTCTGCTTCGTTTCGCCCATTTTCCCGGGCATCACAGATGTACCGGCCATCATCGGACGCGTAAAGGATCAGGCTGACCTCATCTGGCTGGAGAACCTGAACCTCCGCGGCCAGTTCAAGGGTGAGATCATGCGCTACATTGACGAAAAGTATCTCCATCTGGTTCCGCTGTACGACGAAATCTACAACAAGGGGAAGCGCGGCTATTGGCAGGATCTGGAGGCGCAGGTGAAGCAAATATGCATCGACAATGATTTTCCCTACTTGAGAAACGATCTTCCTTACGGGAGAAGCAAGCCAGGTAAACCGGTCATCGTCAACTATTTCTACCACGAGGAAATCCGCCTGAACAATAAATAGCCGTCCATGTCCGTCTGTATCAAATCCTTGATCAAAAACGTCAACCTGATTGTCGGTTGTGACATCGGTTGTCCTTATTGCTATGCCAGAAACAACTGCCGGCGTTTCCATATGACCGACGACTTCTCCAAGCCCGTATTCTTCAGGAACAAGCTCCATATCCTGGACAACAAGCAGCCTCACGTATGGTTTATGACCGGTCTCAGCGACTTTACTGGCTGGCTGCCCGAGTGGCGGGAGGAGATCTTCGAACGGATGAAAGCCAATCCGCAGCATCAGTATGTTTTCCTGACCAAGCGGCCGGAGCGGATCGACTTTGAGACGGACTTCGACAATGCCTGGATTGGCGTTACCGTAACCCATCGAAATGAGTTGCACCGTATTGCAGATCTTCGTGAGCACATCAAATGCAGGCATTACCATGTCACATTCGAGCCGATGTTCTCTCCGATGCCGGAGGACATGGATTTGCAGGGCATCGATTGGGTGGTAGTTGGCACGGAGACCGGGAAGAGAAGAGGGAAATGCGACTCAAAGCCAGCGTGGGTGGAGAACATCCTTCACCAGACATCTATGAGGGGTATTCCGACTTTTATGAAGGAAGACCTTGTCCCGATTATGGGCGAAGATAGAATGATCCAGCAGCTACCAAAGGCGTTTGTCATGTAATTAATACTCAAAGTTATAACTATTCTGGTGGGAAACGGCAATGATATGATGGTTTGTGGGTGCGCGGCCCGAGGGACAGTCTGGTGCCGGCTTGCCGGACGCTTGGTCGGAGCATGGGTTGAGGTTAGGAAGACACCGAGAAATTCTCAATTTTCGCTACTTGAACCTGACAGTCGGTTCGATGTCCGGATCGAGAATACGATACTCTAGGGGCGCGAACATTGCACCTTCAGAATAGTAAGACATTCGGTATGAAGCGATTGCCGAATGTCATATCGGTGCTCAGGGTAGCAGGCTCCATCGGCCAGTTGTTTTGCGATGTGGCAGGATGGATGTTCTGGGCGCTCTATGCGTTGTGTGGCATCAGTGATATGGCTGCCTGCCTGAAGGTCTTCGGCTCGTATGATAAACGGTACGACAATTAAGAGGACCCGGCCAAATGGCTCACCATCATCCAAGTGCCAGTGGAGAAGGCATAATGAAAAGACACGCCCTTGCGGCAATGGCCTCAAGGGCGTATCTTTGTATCATGAAGTTACAGCAGGCATCCATAACCGATTACGCATCCGTGTTGTCGTTCTATAACGATGTGACGGAGCGTACTCCCGAAATAGAGCGTTTTGCCCGTTGGCAAAAAGGGAAGCACCCTACAGCCGACGGAATAAAGTCTTACATCCAAGAAGGAAGCTTGTACTTGTACAGGGAACAGGACGTCATCGTTGGCGCTATGGCGGTGACAATGTACCAGGGCGAGGATTATCACGCGATTGATTGGTCCGGGAACGTGGCCGATGACGAAGTAGCCGTGATACATATCCTGGCCGTAAGTCCCGACAAACAGGGTGCCGGCATCGGCTCTGAGATGATTTGTGAGGCTGTCCGCCTGGCTGAAAGCCAGGGCATGAAGGCGATCCGTCTTGACGCGCTGGCTACGAATACTCCTGCGCACAAGATCTACGAGCGGCTGGACTTTGAGTACCGCGGCAAACAGCACCTCTATGCCGAGAATACCGGCTGGACGGACTTCTTTTTCTTTGAATATAAAGACGAATAATATGGCTTGCAATCCAGACTTTGTACAATACATCATCAACCAGTGCTCCGGCGCCGGGGAAATTGCCGTGAAGAAGATGATTGGAGACTATTGCGCTTATTGCTGTGGTGTTCTCTTCGGACTCATCTGCGACAACAACTTCTATGTGAAGGTGACAGAGTCCGGCAAGGCTATCCTGAAGGAAGTCATCCTTCAGTCGCCATATGACGGCGCCAAGGACTATTTCTACATCAGCGATGTGGATGACAGGGACTATTTGGTGAGTCTTATCAAAGCTACTTTGCCGGCTCTGCCCAAGCCTAAGGCGAAGAAGAATCCAATGAAGTAGATTCCTGTTTATCGGTCTACCGGTTCTTTAGACGGGAAGAAAAAGGTGACCAAAAGAGACTGAAAAAACTACCAACGCAAGCCGGTCCACAATTTTGTGGTCCACAATTTTGTGGACTAAAAATAATGCGCTATATTTGCAAAAAAATAAAGAATTATGGGCAAACCATTTGTTTACGGGACCGCCGTCTTTGGAGAGAACTTTACCGATAGGAAAGCCGAAACCAAGCATCTCAAGATGAATTTTGAGGCTGGTGTGAATACAATTCTGATTTCTCCCCGCAGGACAGGGAAGACCTCTCTGGTATATAGGGCTGTTGAACAAATAACGGATCCATCTGTCAAGATTGTGATGATGGACATCTATGATTGCCGTGACGAATATGAGTTCTATGAACGTTTTGCATCAGCCATTCTGAAAAGCCTTGCAACCAAAGCGGAACAGGCTATGACTTTTGCCAAAAGCTTTCTGTCCCGCCTTTCTCCCAAGATATCCATCTCGCCGGACCCGTCGCAGGAGTTTTCAGTTTCCTTTGGTATCGGCCCAAAGACAGAAAAGCCGGAGGAAATCCTTGACCTTCCTGAAAAAATAGCTCAAAAGAGAAATCTGAACATCGTCGTTTGCATTGACGAGTTTCAACAAGTTGGAGAATTCCCGGATTCTGTCGGTTTCCAAAAGAAGACGAGGGGCGTGTGGCAATTGCAAAAGAACGTATCATATTGCCTGTTCGGGAGCAAGAAACATATGATGGATAAGCTATTTCAGGATAAGTCCATGCCATTCTATCATTTCGGAGATATGTTTTTCCTTGAGGCGATACCAAAGGAAGAGTGGGTCAATTACATCGTCCAACGCTTTGCTACCAGGAATATGATTATTTCAGAAGAAATGGCAGGGCGTCTGTGCGATAAAGTCCAGTTGTATTCATCATATGTACAGCAACTTGCCTGGAATGTAATGATAGAGACTGAAGGAGACGTAACAGAGCAGAATCTGGAGAGTGGGTATGAACTTCTGATAAGGCAGACATCGGCGCTGTTTATGCGTCAACTGGCCAATCTGACGGTATACCAGATGAACTATTTAAAGGCCCTGGACGCAGGTATACATACTGGTTTCCAATCGTCAGACATACTGGAGGAATACCGCCTGGGTAGTAAATCAAATATCACAAGGATAGAGAATGTTCTTTTAGGTAAGGAGTTGATTGATAAAAGGCCTGATGGCGTATACTTTGCCGATCCTGTGTTCGCTTACTGGTTCCATAGGGAGTACTGTATATGATGACAGGTGACCGAAAGTGACCGAGAAAATGTCGGATATTTGTATTCGCAAAATCGAAATTTAGTTATGAAACGCACTTTATTTATTCTATTGGCTGTACTTTGCCTAAACG
>JAEDEB010000029.1 GCA_016293535.1 Bacteroidales bacterium
ATCATCTGCATGGCTTCGTGCTGCACCACAATAGACTCCGCATCTGTCGGCATCCGTTTCAAGAAATGGTCTGCCAACACCGAACTCAAGGGCGGTGTGGAAGGAACCTGCCACGGCTGGGTATGGTTCAACCCGATTACGGAAAGCATCTTCGAATACCCTACCTACATCCAGAGGGTGACATACGAACCTTTCACGGTCAATCCCAAGGATGCCGCCATCTTCTCGATGACCCCGACCCTCGCCTACCAGATTGATGAAAGCAGGGCAACCGATATTTTCATCAAGTACCGCAAGCCTGTAAACGAACTGGAGCTGGGCTATATCAAGACCTGCATATACGAGGCTTACAGGACCTGCGCAAACAACTACACCTCGGACGAACTGATGGCCAACCGCGCAAAGTTCGAGAACGAGGTCAGGACCAGGCTTGACGAGTCAATGAACCAGGAAGGATTCATCGTGAGGGAGTTCACGACCAAGATCGACCCGCCTGCATCGCTGACAGAAGCCATCAACGCAAAGAACGAGGCTGTCCAGAACGCCCTCAAGGCCGAGAACAAGGTCAAGGAGGCTGAGGCTGAGGCAAAGATTGAGATTGCCAAGGCTGAAGGAGAGGCCAAAGCCCTGAAGATCAAGGGCGACGGTGAGGCATACTACAACAGGGTCGTTTCCCAGTCCCTCAACAGTCTGCTCGTGCAGCAGTACGCCATCGAGAAATGGGACGGCAAGCTCCCTGTATACTCGGGAAGCAACACCACTCCTTTCATCAATATAAAGTAATTGCACAGAAGAGGACTGATTAGGTAGTTTCGCTAAATGCGAAACTTAAATTACTTAATCCGTTCCGGATTTGACATAGAAGGACTTCGTGCCGGCTGCGCTCACGGTGACATTGAAATCAGGAGAATCCAGCGCAACATAATCCCCATACCTGGCTGCAACCGAAGAAGCCGAGTCGTGGGTCCCCCTTGAGGAACCGTCCGGGTTGGCAGAACTGCCGTTGACCGGATAGGTTCCTCTTTTCGTGGATGAATAGATGGTCTTCCCCGTCACCGTCGACGATGATGACTCTTCCACAGTCAGTTTCACCGGCGACCATTTCTTCTGTTGGGGCACGAGGGTGACTGCGACACCGATCGAAGACGGCACTGCCAGACGCGCGAAACGGTTGCCCGCCACGTTGATTGCATTGGTGGAGCACTCGTGCCAGTAGTTCAGATTCATCGACGAGAACCGGCTCTCCACAGTGGATTTCGGCAAGATGACCTTTCGTAAGGATGAGCCCGAAAAAGTCTGGCTGTCGGCATAAGAGGCTTCCTCAGTGAATTCCATGGACTTTTTGCTGTCCCCGGAATTCTGCTGCCATTGACACGAAGCTCTGTATGACACATCCATCGAAACGCTGAAGGAACATTCAGGCGCATTCGAGGACAGTTCCAGAACAAGGCCCTCCCCCTCGCTCCAGTAGACTGAAATCTCGGCAGGGTCGAGTTCCATCACACGACGAGGCCATGAAATCCGATAGTCGCCGAGTATGGAAGTCCTGTTCTCCCTTGCCTCCAGACAGACATCGGGAGGCACCCAGGTACTCAGGCCAACAAATCCCCTGTCGGACACTGCGACCTGGGAGGCCGGATCTTCTGTTGCTTCATATATGTCATGCCCATGACAACTCAGCCGGAAATCCCCGAGAGTGGACAGTTCCACGTCCGCCTGGCCAGACTTGTACGTACCCCTGGAGTCGCCGAAGATACGGTTCCATCCGCTTATGGAAGTGAATTCCGAACCCGAATTGACCACAAGCGGATAGCAGTCCACGGGAGTGCCGTCAATCGCCGAAAGGTAGAATGAGCTGCTGTCTTCGGGCGAAATCACGAAGTCCGCAAGGGATGCACATATAAGGTCCTCGCATGCGCCATCGGAAGTGATGAAGTCCAGTTTCGAGCAGCCGGAGAGCCGGTCAGCAATGAAAGTTCCGTAGCCGAGTGTCCACACTCCCGCCTTGAGGGAGATTCTCGAAGGGTTGCTCACGGCTATGTATGCATCGTTTTCCATCTGTCCATATCCGCGGACCTCCAATTCACCGTAGCTCGTGAGATCTCCGTAATACCAGTAATTGACCGGAAGGATATCGAAAGTGACCGGCACGTCCAGCGGAACGGCATTGTTGCAGGACAGTGCATAGTTCCATATCTCCTCATCGAGTATATAGTCCTTTGCATACAGCCTCGAAAAGTCCTTGTTCAGGGAAGCGCGTCTGCCGTCGTTGGAAAGGGATGTCCTTACCTTGCCCAGAGGAGAGCCGGGGCCCCATTCCGCCTTTTCCCAGGACAGTTCGTGGCAGTCACATACCAGTCTGTCGGCAAGGCTGTCGCCGCTTTTGAGAGCCGGGTTCAGCTGACAATCCAGTTCCATATCCCCGAACAGGCTGAAATCATATCCATAAGCATCCTGGCCATTGAGCAGCCTTCCATCGACGTCCGTCATATAGACATCGAACTCCAGCGGAGAACCGTTGACAATGGGAATCAGCATATCACCGGCAATTTCCGCTTTCAGGAAAGGACGGTTCACTGCCAGTTCACCCTTAACAAGGGTCGAGCGCCCTCCGGAAGAGAGCCTGAGCTGACAGCCACCTGAGACACAAGGGGATACAGCCTTCATATCGAAGCATAGAAGCTGGCCGTCAAGGTAAGGGCTTCCCGTGACGACCGCTCCGGATGGGAGTCCGTCACGACCATAGAGTTCCAGCTTGCAGTCAAGAAGATCCGCACCCAGCCACTGTTCAAGCACCGGATCCACGTCAAGACCCAGTTTTACCACCTCTCCAACATACAGATCGTCAAGGGCGTGAAGTCCCTCAGTGACATAAGCCTGCGCGAGGCCATCCCTGAAATCCACGTCCGCATCCACTCTCCAGGAGATTTCATCAAGTCCCTCGGGAGTAAGGCACAGTCTGATGGACTGGCGGCAGTTTCTGACTATGTCGAAGTTAGTGCAGTTGTCAAGGCCCGGATAGATGCGGTAGACGGCATTTCCCTCCAGGGCTGACTCATCCGTAAAGACACAGCCCAGTTCGATATAGGTACAGTGTTCCGGATGGTCCAGATTGTCCGGAATCTTGTCCATGGGGTCATCGTTGTCAGGCAGAAGGGTTCCCTGACGGTTTTCAGGCACGTAAAGTGTCATCTCTGAGCCTGCGTTCAGCAAGTCAAGGTCCTCCTGCGAGGCAAAATCCCCGGCAATAGCTTCCTCCGCGCCCAGGATGCGGCTGCCTCCCGTAGCGAAAGGACGGAGTTTCGCCGCAGTGTTGCAAAGACGCACTGAAGCGAGTTGCAGCCCCGGAAGCAGGGATGGGGAAACCCTCAGCCTCAGTTCCGCCACCAGCCTGTCCAGGAATATGTCTACCGTTTCCCCGTCCTTCGGCACGAAAGCCTCCCGCTTCCAGCTCATAGGAATCGCTGAAGTCAGATTTGCCGGGATGCTTAGAGTGTCCAGCGCCGATTCATCTTCAGGAAAGCATATTTGCCCCGCATTCGCCAGAGCATATAAATTATAGCTAGCCCCACGCAACAGTGCCACATCGAACCCCGTCCCGGCATCATTCCAGGTCCCGGAACTGCGGCTCTCCACCGCATCTGTGCCCGTCCCGGCATCGAAGCAGAACGAGGAGTCAAAACGGCCGTTCCTGTACAGGGCGAGCAGCAGACCCGTCACCTCATCGCTACCATCCGGAAACGATGTCCTGGTGTCGGGAACGGCAACGCCGGCCAAAGCCGACGTCCTGGTGTCGGGAATACCGGAGCATGCGGGAATTCTGAAGGAGACGCGAACCGAGTCTCCGGATGCTGCCAACACTTCATCGCCATCAGGAACGGGAACGGGGTATGTCCCCAGTTCCGGACCCGCACAGGACAGGGCAAGACCTGCGCAGGACAAGGCAAGAAGCAGCAATGCGAAAAGAACATTGCCTCTGACTTTCATTTCAGTATGTAGTCGGATATGTTTTTGATTCCCGGTATCCCGTAATAGGCAGACACTATGTCTCCCTTCAGATAGAGTTTCTTCCCGAGATTGGAAGGGTTGGAAGCAAGGTTGAGAGCCTCACGCATCGCTCCTGAGGGCAGTTGTACAGAAAGACATGACGACTTCGAGCTCACGTTGGAACGGGATGCTATGGCGATATTGGTCGAAGAACTGAATGGCGCTTCGAAACTGATCCCGCTGTCCGAAGAAGTGAGGTCTCCGCCCACTATGAAACCACATACCCACACGCCGGTTTCGCCTGCCCTGCTGCGGGCCTCGCTGACGGAAAGGGCGTTGTCGCTGTCATCTCCTGCACCTCCGCCCCCGATTACGAACGAATCGGATATCCAGTTCCTAGTCGTGTCCACACTGATGGTGACTCCCCCTTCCTGCTTCTGAGTGTCGGACGGAGTCAGCGCCGAGACATTGATGGTGAGCACATCCTGGCTCATCAGCGTACGGGTAAGGAGCACCTTCTCGGAAGAGGAATCGTTCAGCAGAAGCGAAACCTGTCCGGGCTTGAAATAGGCAATTCTTGTTTCCCGGTATGTCCACAACAATTTCCCCTCGCCGGATTTCAGATAGAGCAGTCCCTTGGGATACGCTGTCAGAAAAGTCGGAGACACGTTAAGCCTCATCCCTGCATTCATCTGCCTGCAAAGGAGCCCGACCTTGAATAAGCCTCCGGATGTGACTGCGACTGTCTGCTCGTCTCCATATTGAGCCTTGTCGAAGACAGGCTTCGAAAACTCTTCCGAAACCACCCTGACCGTATAAGTTCCCGCGCTGACCTTGATGGTCTCAGGCGACTGGCCATAGGTTCCGGAATAGACCACGCTGCCATCAGATTTCAGCACGGTCATCAGAAAATCGTTGGTGTCGGGGAGCTCTGCGGCTGCCCTTGTGGCAACATATTGGTCCTTGATGAAACTTGGAGCGATCCATGCATCTTCTTCTACAGAAAGCCAACTGCAGGATGTCGCCGGAAGAAGGATGAACGGCAGCACCAGGCCTACAAACAATCTCTCTCTCATAATCTCGCCTTCCCGGTTTGCGGGGATGGGCAGCCGCAAAATAAGACAAGACAGCAACAGAAATCAAGGCTTGGGAAGCAGGTTTTAACAAATGCGTATGAAAGTTTTGTCAAAACATAAAATACAACAACTCATATCGGCAAATACAACAACGCATTTGTCGCCCGAACCGAGGGCCACCGGCTCAAAAAGAGAGACTACTCCGACACCGTCCTGATCTTCGCGTACTTGAGAAGCAGTATCTTTTCGCCATGCTCATCGAAAAGTATCCTTGCCTTGAGGTCAGTCATGGAGCCGGAGATTTCCCTTATGACGCCGTAGCCAAAGCGGTTGTGCTGGATGCGGCAACCCTCTTTGAGCTCGCTGACGGGTGACGGGATGAACTCCACTTCCGGAAGGCTCGAAGCCGGCTTCCCTGCCGGGCCACCCGTACGTTTGGCGGACCCTGCAGACGGCAAACGCCGGTCTGAACCGCCGAAAGGAGACCTGCGGGGCGAGTCGGAAGACGGAGACCTGCGATCCGCGCCGCCGAACGGAGACCTGCGGTCTGCGCCGGCGGAGGATGAGCCGCCAGGCGAAGGCCTCTGGCCGACGGAACCGTTGCGCCAGGTGGCGGAACGACCCCATATTGCCGTGGAGGGACCGTCCTGCCCGGCGGAGGATGAGCCGCCAAAGCCCGCAGAGCTGCCGAGCCCCTGCAGCGGGTTGGCTATGTATTCACGGGCTATTTCCCTTATGAAGCGGGACGGGCTGTTTGTCTCGGTCTTGCCGTTGCGCATCCTCGTGGCTGCGAAACATATCGACACTGCCTTCTGGGCACGGGTCATAGCCACATAGAAGAGACGGCGTTCCTCCTGGATCTCTGCAGGGCCGGCAAGCGAGCCGCCTGCCGGGAAGAGATTCTCTTCCATCCCGACTATGA
Source organism: Bacteroidales bacterium (assembly GCA_016293535.1). Lineage (GTDB taxonomy): Bacteria > Bacteroidota > Bacteroidia > Bacteroidales > UBA932 > Cryptobacteroides. The sequence goes on from JAEDEB010000029.1 coordinate 5,986, forward strand.
ACACGTACGGAAATTCAAGCCCTTTCGAGGAATGGACCGTCATCAGGGCAACCTTGTTGTCCGCATCCTCATCATCGCCCACGTCGACGGCGCTGAGCAGGGAGACATTCTCTATGAACTCGTTAAGAGTGACGACCGGGAGATCGGACTCGCTGATCTCGGCATCCTCCGGCACGCCCCCGTCCGTGCCGGCTTCCATCATAAGTTCCTCGAACGCATCGTTGTGCCGCTCATCGACATAGCCCTTCACGGAATTGAGGAGCTCCTCGACGTTGGCAAGCCGCGTCTGACCCTCGATGGAGGTATCGGAACTGAACATCGCCCACAGACCCGAATCCGTGAGTATGGATTTGGCGAGCGTATATGCATCCGTATCGGCAAGCGCGGTCTTCGCGGCTATGAACTCGCAGAACCGGTGCAGTTTCTGACAATCGGCATCACGAAGTCCAACGGAGGCGAGATCCGGAAGAGAGGCAGCTTCGAACAGGGAGCATCCCGCCGCCTTCGCCGCCTGGGACAGTTTTTCCAGAGTCCTGTCGCCTATTCCCCTGCCGGGGTTGTTCACGCTGCGCTTGAAGGACTCGTCGTCCCTGTTGTTTATCACCAGTTTGAAATAGGCCATCGCATCCTTGACCTCGGCTCTTTCGAAGAAGGAATTGCCGGAATAAATCATATACGGAATGTTCCTTCTGCGAAGCTGCTCCTCTATGGCGCGGGACTGGGAGTTGGTTCTGTATAGAATTGCAAAGTCTTGATACTGAGCCTTATCCTCCTGAATTCTGTCTATGATTCCGGAAGCGACGAGCACAGCCTCCTCCTTGTCCGTATAGGCACTGACAAGCTTTATCTTCTCGCCCTCGTCCCCTTCGGAATAGCAGACCTTCGGAATCCTGTCCTCATTGCGGGCAATCAGTGAGTTGGCCGCATTTACAATGACCTTCGTGGAGCGATAGTTCTGCTCCAGCTTGAAGATGGCCGCCTGTGGGAAGTCCTTGCGGAAATTGAGTATGTTCTCTATCCGCGCGCCACGGAAGGCGTAGATGGACTGGGAGTCGTCACCGACCACGCACAGGTTGTTGTGAGTCACGCACAACTGTCTGAGTATCACGTATTGGGCCCTGTTGGTATCCTGATACTCATCGACCATTATGTAGTCGAACCTCGACGCGATTTCCGCCCTCGCATCCCTGTTCTGCTTGAGCAGTATGTTCATATTGAACAATATGTCGTCGAAGTCCATCACCCCGGCCCGGCGGCACCTTTCCCAATAGGCCTGGTATATTTCCGCCATCTTCGGCCGGCGCGAGTTCATATCCGCCTGGAGTATGGACGGATTGGCCCTGTACGCCGCGGGCCCGACCAGCGAGTTCTTGGCCGAGGATATGCGCGAAAGCACGTCCTTCGGTTTGTAGGATTTCTCCTCCTTCAGACCCATCTCCTTGAGTATGGCCCGTATGAGGCTCAGCGAATCCCCCGTATCGTAAATGGTGAATTCCTTTGGATATCCGAGTGCATCTGCATAGTCCCTCAGGAAACGTATGAACACTGAATGGAAGGTTCCCATCTGTATCTTCCAGGCATTCCTGCCTCCCACAAGTCCGGCAACCCTCTCCTTCATCTCGGACGCCGCCTTCTTCGTGAAGGTCAGCGACAGGATTCTGGAAGGGTCACATCCTCCTGCAATGATGTATGCAATCCTGCTCGTGAGCACCCTTGTCTTCCCCGAACCGGCTCCGGCCACGATAAGTACCGGTCCTTCCACACAACTGACAGCCTTCCTCTGTTCGCTGTTCAGTCCTTCCAATATAGCACTTGCATTATCTTCCATAGGACGGCGAAATTACGCAAAAAAAGCGTATATTCGCGGCGCGTTTATGAAAAACTCAAAACGGTAAATATAATGTCAAACAACATCCATTTGAAAAAAGGCCTCAACATCCCCATCTCGGGTGCTGCGGAGCTTCTTGCCAAGAAGGTGCTCGTTCCTGACACAGTCGCCGTCAAACCCGAAGATTTCCGCGGCCTCAAGGCCAAGCTGGCAGTCAAGGAAGGCGACCGCGTGCTTGCAGGATCACCCGTACTGGTAAACAAGGAGTGCACTGACATAGTCTTCACCTCGCCGGTAAGCGGCACGGTGACGGAAGTGGTCAGGGGCGAAAAGAGAAAGTTGCTTGAAGTCCGCATCAAGGCGGACAGGGCCACTGAGTATGTAGACTTCGGACGACAGGACGTGGAGTCCCTCGACGCCGAGGCGGTAAAGTCACTTCTGATGAAGAGCGGCCTCTGGGCCTGCATCATCGAGCGTCCTTACGGCGTGGTGGCTCATCCTGAAGTTGCACCGAAGGCTATCTTCGTTTCCGCCTTCTCCACCGCGCCTCTGGCAGCGGACGTCGAGTTTGCGCTCAAGGGCGAGAAGGCCAATCTCCAGACGGCGATCGACGCCCTCTGCAAGATAGCTCCGGTCCACATGTCCTTCAACAGCGAAAAATCCGCATTCTACGGACTCGAGAACATTGACAAGCACATCGTGACCGGGCCTCACCCGGCCGGCAACGTCGGCGTTCAGATCCACCACGTATGCCCTATCCGCAAGGGCCAGACCGTATGGACCCTTACGATGCACGAGCTCGCAGCGATAGGAAGGTTCTTCAACACAGGAAGATACGATGTCAGCAGAAAGATTGCGGTATGCGGTCCCCAGGCCCTCTACCCTTGCTACATCCAGGCTGTTCCCGGCATCAGCGTAAAGGACCTCAAGGAGTTCTACGGAACTACCGCAGACCAGACCCGCTTCGTCAGCGGCGACTGCCTCAGCGGACGCAACATCGGTTCCGAAGGTTTCCTCGGTTTCCACGACAACCAGCTGACCCTCCTCAGGGAAGGCAATGAATACGAGGCGTTCGGATGGGCAAAACCATTCCGCTTCAACCAGTTCAGTTCATCCCACAGCTATTTCCACTGGATTTTCAACTGGCTCTGCCCGAAGAAGTACGACCTCGACACCAACCTCCACGGAGGCGAGCGCGCGTTCGTGGTATCGGACGTCTACGGAAAGGTGTTCCCTATGAACCTCTTCCCTGTTTTCCTCACCAAGGCCTGCATAACGAAGAACATAGATGCAATGGAAAGATACGGCATCTATGAAGTACTGCCGGAAGACCTCGCCCTCTGCGAGTACGTGGATCCTTCCAAGATCGACATCCAGCAGCACATCTCCGACGGTATAGACCTGATGCTCAAAGAAATGGCTTAAAGACGAAGAATCATGAACGTAAGAAACATCATAGACAGGATCAAGCCTACCTTTGAGAAAGGCGGCAAGCTTGCATTCCTCCACTCCACATTCGACGCCTTCGAGACATTCATGTTCGTCCCTGCGACCACCACAAAGAGGGGCGCTCATGTAAGGGACTGCGTCGATATCAAGCGAGTGATGATAATAATGGTGCTCGCCCTCATTCCGGCCTTCCTCTTCGGAACCTGGAACATCGGCTACCAGCACAACATCGCATTCGGTCTCGGATGGGGCTTCTGGCAGACTTTCGGCTACGGCCTCGTCAAGATCATTCCTCTCTACCTCGTAACCTATCTCGTCGGACTGGGAATAGAGTTCACCTCGGCCCAGCTCCGCGGACACGAAGTCAACGAGGGCTATCTCGTAACCGGATTCATACTTCCGCTGATTGTCCCTGTGGACGTTCCTCTGTGGATGCTCGCAATCGCAACCGCCTTCGCAGTCATCATCGGCAAGGAAGTGTTCGGTGGCACCGGTATGAACATATGGAACCCAGCGCTCATCGCGCGCGCATTCCTCTTCTTCTCGTACCCGAGCAAGATGTCCGGCGACTCCGTTTGGGTAGGCGGCGTTTCAAGGTTCACCGAAACCGGCAACGCATGGGCCAGCGCAGGACATGGACTCGTCGACGGATTCTCCGGAGCGACCCCTCTTGCCAACGCATCGATGAGCGGACTTGCGGAGCACGGCTACAGCGCACTCAACATGTTCCTCGGAACCGTTCCGGGTTCGGTTGGCGAAACGTCTGTCATCGCCATACTCCTTGGCGCAGTTCTCCTTCTCCTCACCGGAGTTGCAAGCTGGAAGATAATGCTCTCCTCCGTTGCCGGCGGCCTTCTCGTGGGCTGGCTCGGATTCATCGGCGGAGCTACCGACATCCCTTGCTGGTACCATCTCATCATGGGCGGATTCCTCTTCGGTACCGTTTTCATGGCGACTGACCCTGTAACCTCCTGCCAGACAGAGTGCGGAAAGTGGATCTACGGTTTCCTCGTAGGAGCTCTTGCCGTTGTCGTACGTCTGTTCAACCCTGGTTACGCCGAGGGAATGATGCTCGCAATACTTCTCGGAAACACCTTCGCACCTCTGATCGACCACTGCGTGATATCGGCATCCATCAGAAGGAACGCAAGGAAAGGCAGAACCGCTTAAACATATATAAGGTATGAATACGAACAACAATGTATATACAGTGATCTACACGACGGTAGTCTGTGTACTGGTCGCAGCGGTCCTCGCTTTCGTCTCACAGTCCCTCAAGCCCCGTCAGGAGGCCAACGAGAAGGCTGAGACCATCTCCCAGATCCTTGCAGCCGCACAGTTCGACTGCGCACAGATGAGCAATGACGAAATCATCGCCTTCTACAAGGAGAACATCGCTTCATCAAAGCTCGTCGATGCCGAGGGCAAGACAACTGACGAACTCGACATGGCTTCTGCCGAGGTTTACTCGGTATCCGATCTCAAGAAGCAGAACTACAACATCAAGGACGGGTCCAAGCTCGCTGACGCGACCCTCCCGGTATATGTCTTCAACAACGGCATTACGGTAATTCCGGTATACGGAGCCGGCCTGTGGGGACCTGTATGGGGTTATGTGGCCTTCGAATCCGATCTCGAAACCATAAAGGGTGCATATTTCGACCACTCCGGTGAGACTCCGGGACTTGGAGGCAAGATCAAGGACGATCCAGCCTTCCGCGAGGCATTCGCCGGCAAGAAGGCAATCTTCGGAGAGGGCAATCCTTTCAACATCGTAAAGGGCGGAGCTCCTGCAGAAATGGAGAACGGCATCGATGCCATCACCGGCGCGACAATGACATCCAAGGGTGTCGAGGACGCCATCAACGTATGGTTCGAGGCTTACAGGCCTTATCTGCTCGCGGGCGCCCAGGCCGAAGCCATTGAGGCTGAGGAAGCTGCAGAATGTACCGAAGCCATCGAGGCTGAGGAAGCTGCAGAATGTACCGAAGCCATCGAGGCTGAGGAAGCCGCAGAAAGTACCGAAGCCATCGAGGCTGAGGCTGCAGAAGAGTCTAACGGTTCAAACAAGGAGGAATAAGCCATGGACGCAAAAATGAAAGAAACAATTCTCAATCCGCTGTTCAAGGGCAACCCTATATCAGTCCTTGTACTCGGTATCTGCTCTTCCCTCGCAGTAACGGTAGAGCTCAAGGGCGCGCTCGTGATGGCTCTCTCGGTAACCATAGTCACCGGTCTTTCCAGCCTTGTCTGCTCGCTCATCAGGAAATCCATTCCAAACCGTGTGCGCATCATCATCCAGCTCGTGGTCGTAGCGCTTATGGTAATCCTCGTGGACCAGTTCCTCAAGGCATTCGCCTATACCATCGACAAGCAGCTGAGCGTCTACATCGGTCTTATCATCACCAACTGTATCGTGATGGGACGTATTGAGGCTTTCGCCCTCGGCAACAAGCCTATTCCTTCCCTCGTCGACGGTCTGATGAACGGTCTGGGATACGGAATGATACTCGTAATCGTGGCATTCTTCCGCGAGCTCCTCGGCAGCGGCACAATCCTGGGCTTCGATGTGCTCAACCGCTTCGGATATGTGAACAACGGTCTCGTAATCCTGCCTCCTATGGCTCTGATCATCCTCGGATGCATCATCTGGGTACAGAGGGCAATACAGAAGGACCTTCAGGAAAAATAACATCAAACTCGAATCGTGATGGAATATATAAGCTTATTCGTAAAGTCAATCTTCGTTGACAATATGATCTTTGCATACTTCCTCGGTATGTGCTCATACCTGGCAGTATCAAAGAACGTGAAGACAGCCAATGGTTTGGGTATTGCTGTTATCTTCGTGCTTCTCGTAACTCTCCCAATCAACTATCTCCTCAACAAGTACGTGCTCGCACCGGGAGCTCTCTCCTGGCTCGGCGCCGACTTCGCAGGCGTGGACCTGAGCTTCCTCAGCTACATCGTCTTCATCGCAGTCATAGCCGCAATCGTACAGATAGTCGAGATGGTCGTCGAGAAGATTTCTCCTTCGCTCTACTCTTCACTGGGAATCTTCCTTCCGCTGATTGCCGTGAACTGCGCCATCCTCGGAGGCTCGCTCTTCATGCAGCAGAGGGATTTCGTGAACGTCGGTGAATCCGCCGTATATGCACTCGGCTCCGGCATCGGCTGGTACCTCGCAATCGTAGGTCTTGCCGCAATCCGCGAGAAACTCGCATACAGCAACGTTCCTGCCCCTCTCAAGGGTCTGGGTATCACCTTCTTCACAGTAGGCCTCATGGGTATGGCATTCATGGCCTTTATGGGTATTTCACTTTAAAGCGGAGGACAGGATATGACAAAAACAATCATTGCAGCAATGGCCATAATGGTCGTTGTCATTCTTTGCCTCGTAGCGCTCCTGCTTGTCATCAAGGCAAGGCTGACCCCGAAGGGCAAAGTGAAAATCACTATCAACGGCGGCAAGAAGACCGTCGACGTAACACCGGGTTCATCCCTTCTGAACACTCTCGCAGAGGAGAAGATCTATCTTCCATCAGCCTGCGGCGGAAAGGGCAACTGCGGACAGTGCAAGTGCCAGGTTCTTTCCGGAGGCGGAGAGATCCTTCCTACCGAGGTCGGCTTCTTCAACCGCAAGCAGATACAGGACCACTGGAGACTCGGTTGCCAGGTCAAGGTCAAGGAAAACCTCGAGATTGCCATTCCGGATTCGGCTCTCAGCGTAAAGAAGCTCGAGTGTGAAGTCATCAGCAACAAGAACGTCGCTACCTTCATCAAGGAGTTCACCGTCAAGCTGCCTGAGGGCGAGCACATCGACTTCAAGTCCGGAGAGTACATCCAGATTGACATACCTCAGTACGAGCTCGACTTCAACACCATCGACGTCGAGGACGAATACAAGGCAGACTGGAACAAGTTCGGTTTCTTCAACCTCCACGCCTCCAACCCGGCCCCTACCGTCCGCGCATACTCGATGGCCTCTTACCCTGGCGAGAAGGGCATCATCAAGCTCAACGTCCGCATCGCGACCCCTCCGTTCGACAGGTCAGTTCCGCGTGAGCTCGGTCCTAAGCTTCTCCCTGTAAATCCGGGCATTGGCTCGTCCTACGTGTTTACCCGCAAGCCGGGCGACAAGGTGACCATCAGCGGTCCGTTCGGAGACTTCCTCCTTCCGAAGAACGATCCGGACAGCCAGGAATACATCTTTGTCGGCGGCGGCGCCGGCATGGCTCCTCTGCGCAGCCACATCATGGAACTCTTCAAGACCCTCAAGACCAGCAAGCCAGTACACTTCTTCTACGGAGCACGCGCGCTTGTGGAGGCATTCTACCTCGAGGACTTCGCAGAAATCGAGCGTGAGTTCCCTAACTTCCACTTCCACCTTGCCCTCGACCGTCCTGACCCTGCAGCAGATGCAGCAGGCGTGAAGTACACTGCAGGCTTCGTACACAACGTGATGTACGAGACCTACCTCAAGGACCACGAGGCTCCGGAGGATATCAAGTTCTTCATGTGCGGTCCTCCTATGATGACCAAGTGCGTCGTAGACCTGCTTGACAGCCTCGGAGTTGCACCTGAGAACATACTCTTCGACAACTTCGGCGCATAGCAGGCGTCGCTCACAGAAAAAGCCGACTGAAATTCTCTTTCAGCCGGCTTTTTTCGTGAGTGGTCGCAATTACTGCTGAATAAAGACGTCAGGACGCACAGGAATCACGATTGCCGCGATAAGATAAGCGAGAAAACCTGCTCCCGCGCAGAACAGGGCGATTACCCAGGCGAGACGGATAATGGTCACATCGATGTCGAAATACTCTGCAAGACCGGAGCATACTCCCGCTATCATCTTGCCTTCCTTGATTCTATAAAGTTTCTTTGCCATAATATGTTGAATATAATGAATATCAGCGTTCTATCTCTTTGATAATCTCATCGCATCGCGAGATGACTTTTCTGTCAAGCCTCAGACCTGCCAGAGCCCCGATCAGCCCTCCAATGACAACAGGGATGAGAGTCAGGAGCAGTTCACGGGTTTCGAAACGGAAAGACAGTTCAACAGCAATCCATATAAACCACACTGCCAAGAGGCAGAAGCCTATGCGCATCCAATAGCGGTAGCGCTTGCGGAGCAGTTTGACGCTCGTAGCAAAGGCCAGCAGGTCATCTCCTGGCGTCGGTGCGTTTACCCTGCTGTGGAAGAACCAGTTGAAGAAAAGGGCTGTCAGCATAAGTATTTCCGTACTGATGATGAAAGCCCAGGACATCTCCATCACGGGATTGTAGTGGAAGGCAAAGGGCGCTGACACAATTACGAACACCGCACAGGCCGAGGATATCCAGCCGACCGAATGTATGTCCTTTACCTTTGCCTTGAAGGTAGCGTTGAGAAGCCTGTCGTTGATTATCTCCTGATCTGAGAGCTTTTCCTTCAGAACCGCATAATCATCGCGAAGTTGTTCCAGTATCTTGTCGTTGCTGTCCATAGGAATTTTTGTTTATTCGTTTGACATTGCCATCAGCTGCTGACGTATGCGGACGAGCTTGACGGATACGTTCTTCGCAGAGATTCCGACTATCTGTCCTATCTCCTCGTAGCTGAGGGCCTCAAGCCAGAGCAGCACTATGCTCCTGTCGACAAGGCCCAGTCTGTTGATCCTCGAATAGAGCTGCTTTACCTGAAGCGCCTTCTCGTCGGTATCCTCGAAAGGATCGATATCCACTGAAAGCGGAACCTTTTCCCCACGGCGTTTCTTCTTGCGGTCATCGCTGATGCAGGCATTCAGGGCAATGCGCCACAACCAGGTTCTGACCGAAGCTTCGCCCCTGTAGCTGTCGAATCCGTTCCAAATCTTTATAAGGATATCCTGATAAAGGTCTGCAACCTCATCCTTGTCTTTGGAGAACATATAGCACACGGAGTAGATTTCGTTCTTGAAATCCTTTATCAGGCGCGTGAACTCCTTTTCCTTGTCTGTCATAAAACCGTCTATCTAAGCATTAGACTCACGAGCGCGTCAAACACTACAAATTTTGGCAAAAAAAATCGGGAACGGAAGCACTTTCCGTTCCCGATGATAAAAAATTGATGTCGCTTGCGAAACTTAATCCTGCGTCGGAAACTACTCCATTGAAATGGTTGCGGTTCCCGTGCAATCTGAAATATTCGCATTCTCAGAGTCATACCTTCCGACGAAGTGACCCGCATTGTGCGAATCAAGATCCGAATAATTCTTATAGTTGTGGGTATTGTCAACTTTCACGCACACATTCTCACCTATTGTGCATTTGGTAACGTTAACAGCTCCGATAGCGCAGCCGACAATGGCCCCGAGGTCTCTGTAGGCCTTGACAGTGATGTTGGACACAGAGCATCCCTTGACAAAGTCATCTGCAGTGATATATCCGACGATACCGCCAGCCTTGTCGCCATTGTCATATTTTTCACCTATGAGTTCTGCAGTGGAGGTGATTGTGCCACCGTTTACGGTACAGTTCTCAACGCTTGCTCCCGTATTGGCAGAGATATAAGCTACAACTCCACCTGCGTAGTGTGTGCTGCTGATATTGACATTGGTCAGGTTAACGCTCTTCACGGTTCCGGTAATCGAACCGAACAGACCGGCGGCAGCATAATTGGCCTCGGTGCTGGATGCGGTAAGATTGGAAATTGTCTTGCCCTGGCCATCAAAGGTTCCCGCAAATGTCTTGGAAGGATATCCGCTAACATTGCCAATAGGCTTAAAGTCAACTCCCGCCATATCGATGTCAGAAGCGAGAAGAACTTTCTTTCCGGCGAAGGTAGTGCCAGCAGCGACCTGCTCGGAAAGCCACTGGAGACCGGCTGCAGCAGTAATCTGATAATCAGCATCTACGAGATTAACGCCATCGGCGAGCACAAGCGTATTGTTCGCAAGAACAGGTGTAAGGTTGTCGGTCTCATAGATGTAGAGACCCTGGTCGCCAGCCTTGACATTCTCGAAGTATGAGTTCTTGATGGTTACGCTTTCGAACATCGTTGTATTGCCATAAGTAACAGCATCAATCACTACACCTGGTTTCTTCTCGATGTTCTTGAAAGTACAGCCGTCAATCTCGACAGTGTAGAGAGGATTAGGCGCGGTTCCATATTTCTGGGCAATCTTGATGCCTCTGTAGATATTTGCAAACTCGCAGTTCTTCACAACTGCAGGTCCTGCAATCCAAAGAGCATATTCCTGGTCAGCATTGTCCGCAAGAGTTGCCTTCCCGATGAAGGCGCAATCGTTGAACTCAACCATTGCAGCATCGGCCATAACCGTGTTCTCAAACGTGCAGCCGATGAACTTGAAAGAACCTGCACCCTGGAACTCAAGGTAGGTGAATTCAAAGGCTTTCTCGCCGTTCTCATATCCATAAGCGGTTTTATCAACGACAATAGCATCTTCAACAACAACCTCGGCTTTGCATCTGATGCCACCCTCTCCTGCAGCTACAATCTTTTTGCCATTTGCCTTGATGGTAACAGTTTGTCCAGCATTTCCGAAAAGAGTATTGCTTCCGTTGCCCGCATTTCCCGTCTCCCATGTCCAGTCCTCGGCAAGGGTCATTACAGCCGCTTCAGTACCAAGTGCATTGACTGCAGCAACTGCATCGGCAACAGTGTCATATTTCACAGCATTCACTACAGCCGCACAGCCCGTAAGAGGCTGCACTTCATAAACGTCAGGGTTGGTGCCTACCTTTACGCAAGCGTAGCCATCAGCCACAAAAGATCCGCCAAGGTGGTCATCACCGTTGGCAGGATTGAAGTTTTCGAACTTGCCACCAGTCACCTGGATGGTTCCAGGGGTGGAATTGTTCTGATTGAGCACATAATAGAAGTCCCTCCAAGCAGCATCGGTCCTGAAATATCCGCCGTTTATAACTACGTTACCACCTGATGTTTCAATGCAGGAGTTTCCAGCATTCGATGCATCAGGACCTACGGTATAGGTACCGCCATTGATTGTGACAGTACCACCGTTCGTAACAAATACGGCAACATTGTTACCGCCTTTGCCACCGTTGACTGTACCTTCGCCTTTGATGGCAAGAGTGCCGCCGTTTACATTTATTGCCTGTAAGTTGGCTCCGTTTGCAGTGATGGATTTCCCATTGAGGTCAAGCACTGCGTTGACGCCCGATGCTACATTTATGGCCGCGTCAACCACAACATCATCAAGAAGATATACAGTCTCTCCGTTTGTTGCTGCGGCAACCGCCTCCTTCAATGTGCTAAAAATCTTGTTGCCAACAGAAGCCACAGGGACATAGTCAGGCTCATCATATTTCTTATCGACGATGACGTTGAAGGTACCCTGGGAGGTAAGGAGAGCACCGATGATGTTGGTGCGGTAGTTGCCCCGAACAGGCGCGTTAGGGATCTCGAGAGGAAGATTGCCCTTGCCGTTGGCGAAGGTAAGGGTTGCAGTGACGTCAACGAGGGACTTCTCCTTGCCTACGAGTACATAGTTCATCGCAAGCCACTGATAGTCGATTTCGTCGATTGCAGCGTCACCGCTCTTCACCTTGAGAGTCTCGGTAGGGATGGCCTCAACCGTATAGCTTACATCCACACTGCCGCTGACCGCACCGGTAAGAAGGTTCAGAGTGTTGCCCACGCCGGAAACGGTCATTGCGGATTTCTCCACCACTATGCCCGCTGCGGCAGCAGCTGTTGCGTCAGAGGTACCGACGTTGATCTGAGCGAAAGGTCTCTTGAGGACGATAGTCTCGGTGAAAGGACCGGTAACGGTGTAGTCTGCCTTGCAGGCATAGAACGCGTCACGGGTCTCGTCGTTGGCCTTGCCTTCGTAGTTGACAGTTACAGCAGAGAGGTCGGCCGTATTGTAGTGACCCGTACCCTTCTTCTGAGCCCAGAAGGCGAAGGTATAGGTCTGGCCCTTTACGAGCTGGACGGTAACAGTAGCTTTGCCGGCTGTTACAGCAACGTCATTCTGGCGGAGTTCAGCGATCTCTGCGCCGCCGCTGTACACGCCGAACACAAGCTGGTCCACGGTCTGTCCATCGGAGATGGCCTTGGTGAAATTGCCCGGAAGGGCGACGCTGAAGGTAGCGCTTACCTCAGGTCCATCAGAAGCAGGAATGACCTCCTTCTGGCAGGATGCCGCTGTCACTGCCATTGCAGCTGCGGCAAGGATGTAGAAAAACTTTTTCATAAAATGAACTAAAAATGTAATTGATAATTGTTTACAGCATTATTATTATGTCGTCACCGTCGTATGAAGGGTCTATGACTACTCCGCCGTTCGCGTATTCGGTAAGGAAATGCCCGTATATCGTCGTCAGGCGACTCCTCTTGAGCGGAACTGTGATATTGTCCGTCACGGAAATCAATTGCCCTTCAGGAGTGTAGAGCGCAAGTTTCACCACTACAGCGGCTTCCTTGCCGTTTACCATCACGTAGTCGAAGGCCATCAGGGATTCAGCTTCGCTGATTCTTCTCGGGACCGTCTCGAAACTTGCTCCGCTTCTGGAGTCGAAAGGCTTTGACGTGAAGACGTTAAACTTGTCAGGCATATAGCCCGTATAATAGATGACAACCTTGAAATCTTCGAGATTCACAGCTTTTGTATTCTCTCCGGATTTCACTGGAGCCTCGCCTGCTCCTTCAGCGGCAGCGGATTCGGCAGCTTCTGCAGCAGCGGCTTCGGCGGCTTCGACTACACGCAGGGCGAGTTCCTCAAGGTCGTCGGAAATGAACTGATACCTTGCCAGAGGCCTTCCCATGCTAACTTCCGCCCTTTCCAGTTCCTGGGTGAGACTGAGTCTCCGGACCTCGGCTGAAACCGAACCGCAGTAGGCGTCACGCGCCTCGGAACCGCCCACGTAATCGCCGAGATAGCCTATGGACTTGAAATCGTCGGCACTGTAGTAGAGTCTGTCATCGGGTCCGTAGCAGTCCGCCCATACGTGGAAGACATAATTTCCCTCAGGGATTGCCAGTTCGATGGACGTATCCTCAGCCACTTCATCCAATATGAAGTTCTCCTCATAGAGCGGCGTCCCGGAGCAGTCTGACGAAACGTCCCAGGCCTTCACAAGTACACGCATCTTCAGGTATGAAGGATAATCAGGTCTGTCTATGGACTCTATTTCCGGGAAAGCGTCTCCAGCCTTGGAGTCGGTTTCAGAGTCGCCTGATTTGGCATCCGCGGCGGAATCCCCGGCCTTGCGTATCACTGTGCAGCGGCCGGTGGCGACGTTGTACGACATGGAAGTGTACGGCGGAAGCGCCGTGTCGAAATCGAGATCGAGGACAAAGCGCGCAGGCAAAGACTCAGGCCATTCGTGGACTGCGCACGACTGGGTCGATGCACCGGCAATCAAAATGACCAATGCACATACGAAGGTCGATATGATGCGACGCATACTCATCTGGACCTCCTGTCTCTGCGGTTCGGACGGAAGGTGATGCTGATTCCGGCCCCGTCGACTCCGAAAAACGTCTTTTTGATTGCGGTCTCGCTGTACGGACCGTTCTCCTCATTGTAGAACTTGTCCGAACAGGTGGAATACACTCCCCCGCCAAGACTGAATTCGAGTCCCCAGTCTCCGTATGGAGCTTCCTTTAGCAGAAGCCTGTATCCTAAATCGAGACCTCCGCCATAGGCCGGACGCCTGCCCCCGTGATCCTGGATGCGCCATTTGCCGCCGTATGCGACATTGTACCAACCGACTCCGAGATGGAGCCCGAGCCAGAACCTGTCCGGGCCCTTGAAATAGTACCTCACGCCCGGCTGGACGGTAACTGTCCTGAACTTGAGCGTGTTCTTGAAATAGTCGACTCCCGAATAATAGAAAGGTATATGGAAAGCGACTCCGCAAGGCAACTGGTACTCGACGGCCGCATTCGCCAGAGCCATCGCTATGCCTATCGCATTGGTTTTCACGGTCCATCCCGTCTTCACACCCGCGGGTTCTTCCGCCGGTTCGACAAGCGAGGTGTCGGGCGCCGCAGGTTCCACGACAGGTTCAGCCAGCGGCAGCTCCGCGCGCAGGCTGTCATCCGGTTCCAGCACAATTTCCTGAATGTCCACCGTATCCGGTTCCTCTTCTATGACAGTTCCCGAAATCTCGGGGATGAAGCTGATTATGACCTCGTGGCGGCGCATTTTCGGGAAAATGCTGTTGTAGATATACTTGTAGGCTCCATCCCCGACGGCGCTCCTGAATGCTGCGAGGTCCAGGCCATCGGATGAAGAAAGGAAATCGAGCGCAGCGTCCCTTCCGCTGAAGGAGGATGAGGATATCAGTTCCGACAGAATGGAATAGTCGGCCGGGAGATTTATGGCCTTGACTATGCTGTCCGGGAAGTTGAGCTTCGGGGAGAGTATGGACGTAAGGGTAGAGGAACGGCCGGCTGCAAGCCTTTCATTGATCTCGGCGGATCCCTCAGGGGAAGTATATGAGCAGTGCGTCACGCTGATGATCTTCAGCCCGGTCGACTCGGAAACGGAACGGACTCGTCCCACGAACCTGTCCATTCTCTCGCCGTTGTTCCTGTACGCGGGGTCGAAATTCATCTTCCCCTGTCTGAAGTACACCGTGAGCGTATCCGTGAGAGTCTGGGCACTTGAAACCACTGTTGGCGATATAGTAAGTAATATCGTCAGAAACAGTGTCTTGACTATGTGGTTACACACTTTCATCCCGGAAACGGATGTCTACAAATATAAGCATAGGGGGGGGGTAAAAATCAAGTATTTTTTCATCAATTTACAAAAGCCGCACGCAGTCTTCTAAGAATCTGCGTGCGGCTTGTATGAGCTGCGTCCTGCAGCAGCGGGGTGTCGCTACTGAGCGAGAGGAGCCATCTCGATGTCCACAAGGTTACCCTGCTCGAGCATGCTTGCGGCGAAGGCTGCTATCTTCTCCTTGGTGAGGGCTTCGATTGCGGCCTCACGCTCGGCATCGCCATTGACGCCAAACTGGTAGTAGTCATTCAGGACATTCATCCAGTAGCTGTTGGAAATCCTGTTCTGAGGCATCTTGGTCTTGAAGTACTCGACGGTACGGTTGAAGTAATCGTCCGAAGGACCGTTCTGGGCAAGATCCCTGACGCCTTTCCTGGCAAGTTCCTCGAGGGCCGCAGCCTGGTCAACGTTGGTGTCGAAGTATACCTGGAACATAGCCGTCTCGACAGGCCTCTTCTGGAACTGTCCATAAACCGAAGCTCCGTAGGTTCCGCCTTCCTCCTCGCGGAGAAGGTCCGTGTAGAGCATGTTGAGTACATAGGTCGTCGCGGAAAGGAGCAGTTCGTTCTCCACGGTTGCAGGGAGGTCAGCAGTATAGACCTGGAGCACGGTCACCTTCGGAGTGGTCATCTGAACCTTGAAATGATCCTCATAGTAACCCTTGCGGAAACGTGTGCCGTCATCCTTGTAAGCAGCAGCCTTCCTGCTCTTCGGAAGGGCTCCGAGGTACTTCTCGGCAAGAGGTTTGAACTCTGCAGGGTCGACATTGCCGACAACGTAGACAGTCGCGCCGGAGATATTGTCGAACAGCCTCCTGTAGGCCTTTTCGAGGTTCTCGAGGCTCGCCTTGTCTATAACCTCGGCTGAGGTGGTGAACCTCCTGCTGCTGCCCGGATAGAGATCTCCAGGAAGCCTCTTCTGGAGCTGGAAGCGAGGGTCGGCCTCAAGATTCGGAAGAACGGCGCGTATCTGGTCTATACCTATCTGGAACTCGTCAGGGTCGAAGCGCGGAGTCATGAAGGTCATATAGAGGAGCTGAAGGGCTGTCTCCACATCCTTGGGTGCTGCAGAGGCCTCGATTCCGTGGGAAGTAAGACCTATCCAAGGGTTGCAGGAAACCTTCTTGCCTGCAAGCACCTTCGAAAGCTCGCTGCTGGAGAAGTTGCCTATACCGGTATTTCTGAGGTAAAGGGCCCAGACGTTATCGTCGAAAGAATAAAGTTCCTCGTCGGTTACAAGGGATTCGCCACCGAGCATATCGAGCTTGATGCTTACCTCATCCTTCTTGTACTCAGTAGGAAGAACAACCACCCTGAGACCGTTCTTGAGTGTCCA
The DNA here is from genome assembly GCA_016293535.1 of Bacteroidales bacterium. Lineage (GTDB taxonomy): Bacteria > Bacteroidota > Bacteroidia > Bacteroidales > UBA932 > Cryptobacteroides. The sequence continues at coordinate 22,339 of JAEDEB010000029.1, forward strand.
TTCAGTAGCACCGGCAATGGTAGGGGCCGACTTTCTGACCTTCGAGCCCTTTATTGCGGACGCATCGAGAAGCTCGATACCGCTTTCCTCCTCGACAGGAGCTGCGATTTCGGCAGAACGCACGGCGAGTACAGCTTCCCTAAGGACATTCTCATCCGGGTGCTCGACAAGGCCCGAACCTGCGAGGACTACGACCATGTTCCGGTCAGTGATGTACTGAGGAACCACCTGAGCGACAAGTTCCGGAGTAACCTGGGCGCATACGGCCTTGGCAAGCTCAAGCTCTGTCTGGGGTGTCATGAAAGGAGTGTTGTCGAAGAAGGCGCTGATGAGGCCGGGTATGAATTCCGGGCTCTTGCGGGTCTCTGCACCCTGGACAGCCTTCTCGAGGTCTGCAAGGAGATTGTCCTTGGCACGCTGGAGCTCTGCTGCAGTCACACCGTATCTCTTGAGCCTCTCAACCTCAGTAAGGAGGGCGGTCACAGCCTCAAGGTCCTGGCCGTTCTTGAATGAAGCAAAAGCGAAGAGGGCGTCACAAGTCTCGCAGAACTTGCCGTTTCCGAGTCCTGCCTGAAGGAAAGGCGCACCCGGCTTCGAAGTGATGTCGTTGAACCTTTCTCCGAGCACTTCATCGAATACGAGGGTGGAGATCAGGTCGAGGAAATACTTCTGGTCGGTATTGTTGAACTGCTCAGGGAAGGCAGGGCGCTTCCAGAGTATGTTCACGTTGTTGCCTGTCATTTCTGGGTCAGTGACAACGCCGATAACAGGTTCCTCATTGTCAGGAATCATATAGGCAGGTCTCTGGAGCGGAGCCTCAGGAGCCGGAATATCTGCAAAGAGGGCAGTGAGTTTTGCCTCAATCTGATCCACATCGACATCTCCAACCACGATGACTGCCTGATTGTCAGGACGGTACCAGGTATGGTAGAAGTTCACGAGGCTCTCAGGCCTGAAGGTTTTGAGGTTCTCTTCCGTACCGATGATGGTAGTGGTGGCGTATTTGCTATCGCCGTAGTAATACTTCGCGGAAGCCTCCCTTATTCTCCAACCAGCAGTGTTGCGTGTCCTCTTTTCCTCGAGTATGACACCGCGCTCAGCATCGATTTCCGCAGGGTCGCAGAGTACGAAATGGGAATAATCGTGCATTACGAGGAGGCAGGTGTCGATGATACCCTCACGCACGACAGGAACGTTGTTGAGCATATACTGGGTAACCTCGACTCCGGTGGAGGCGTTGATGTTGCCTCCGAAAGAGCATCCTATGCTCTGGAGATACTCGAGCATGGTCTTGCCCGGGAGGTTCTTCAGTCCGTTGAAGCACATGTGCTCGAGGAAATGTGCGAGGCCGTCCTGGTCAGGGGTCTCATAAAGGGCTCCGGCATTGGTTGCCAGATAGAAGTCCGCACGCTGGGCAGGCTTGTCGTTATGACGGATATAGTAGGTAAGTCCGTTGTTGAGTTTGCCCACCCTCACTTCCGGATCGAAGGGAAGCGGGTTCTGGGCGAAGGCGGCTGAAGAAATCAGCGCTGCCGAAAGAAAAGCTGTAATCTTTTTCATTTTATCTTGAAGTTTCAAAATTTCAAAACACTGTCCATTTGACGCGTCCGAGTCCGGAAAACTACAGAAAAATTCGAAAAATTCATAACTTTGAGCATCGATTCGGCCGAATCCATGTTCGAAGATTTCAGACTCAAGGTTTTCACGGAACTTGCCGCGCAGGGCAGCTTCACCGCAACTGCGCGCAAGCTCGGCATCTCACAACCGGCCGTAAGCCAGAATATCGCAGAAATCGAAAACAACTACGGAATCAGGCTTTTCGACCGGAGCAGAAAGTCCGTGGAGCTTACCCGCGAGGGTAAAGTGTTCCTGTCCTATGCAAAAAACATACTTGACAGATATGCCGAGCTCGACACGATTTTCAGAAACTTCGACAAAATCTCCAAGGTGCAGAATATCAGAATTTCAGTCAGTTCTGACGCCATGGCAGAAGTCTCTGCCATCCTTCTGCCATACCTCAACGCCATCTGTCCTGGCATTTGCGTCCATATCGTCGCCGACTCTGCAGCCGATGCCGACCTTGTTGTCAGCGGGCGGGGAAGGCTGAGGCAGGCAAGCGCCTCCGAAGCATTTGCGGCACATCCTCTCTGGCCTCTTCTCAGAGACTTTCTCCGCCCCGAGGATTGACCGGCCTTCAAGAATGACTCATCAGAAAATCATCGCTGCGCAACCGACGACAACGGCGACTGCACAGTTGATGAGTTTCGCCACAAAAAAGGACTTGCGGCTCTCCGCAAGAAGAGGAATGCCTGCGTGACCGTCCTGGGATATGCAGCTCGCAAGCAGGACAGGCAGGGGCACGATTCCTGAGGCATAGAGGGTCACGAAGACCAGATGCGGTCCTGATTCCGGAATTATTCCCACTGCCGCAGCCAGAAGCACCATCAGGAAGACATTGTCTCCTATCCAGCTGCTGAGGTCAAAGAAATGCATCAGAACTCCGAGGACAGAAAGTACACCGAAGGTCCAGGCAAATATGGACGGAAGATGTTTCACGACCACATGACTCCACAGGTGTTCCTCGACGAAATGGTCGGACGCGAAAAGCAGCACCCCGAGAACTATCAGCCCCAGCACGGCGAACATAACGTTCATCCAGTCCTCGCTCAGAAGGTTGATTCCGCCGGCATTCTCCACAGCCACCGCCTCTTCCGCGTGTTCATGTTCCAGATATCCACCGGCGAGGGCAGCCAGAAAGATTGCCACACCTATGAACATAAGCAGTCTTCTCCATGTAAAATGGTGTCCGTGACGATGTCCTTCCTCCTTCGCGTTATGTTCATGGGGAGTATCGCAGCAGTCAGCCTCATGGACTGAAAAAGCCTCGCTGCAGTTCGTCTTCAGAGGCTTGCGGTATAGAAAATCCACGGTGATGCCGACAACCACGGCGATGCCGAAAGAAAGTATGAGTATCCACATCGCATCCTGCGGAATCATTGCGAGCATTACGAAGGCCTCGTCGCCGGCGCTGGCAATCATCATCGCCACAAGCGCACCGAAACTCAGCAGTCCGTGGGTATAGAGGGAGACAACGGCGAAACCGCCCATACAGCCGGGCACTGCGCCCAGGAGCGCGCCGCAGAGCACCTGACCGAAGCGGGTATGCTTGAGGCCCTTGAGCATTCCGCCCCTGGATTCGACATTCAGCGACTCTATCATCATCATCATCACGACAACAAGGCCGGAAACGAGAACGGTGTTCAGGAGCGCTTCAAACAGAATATGCAGTATCATTTGTCAATAAAGGTCAGTCAATCCAGCCCGTAAGGAAAAGGTTGACGAGAGGGCGGGATGGCGAGTTGGTAATAAGGGATATGATGACAAGCGCCTCTCCTGCAGGGAGTTCTGAGGTGTCAAGACTGACTTTCCAGCTTGCCTTGGCACCCGGCGCGACCTTAGGGAAAGGAGGCATGGCCACTCCTGAGAAATCGCAGTCGGCCTTGTGGACAAGAAACTCCGTCTTTCCGTTGTTGGTCACGGTAAAGACGGCCTCTATCTTCTTTCCGGCCTTTACCTTGCCGAAGGAAACCGTGCTGTTGTCGAATACCGGACGGGCCGCAGAGGATTTCTCTTTCTGGCTCATGTTGCCGAAATTCTCCTTCGTGACAGCCCAGAACCTCAAAGGTGCATATTCCTTTCCTGCCACAACGGGAGTCGCCTCATACCAGTTCCGTCCCCAGCGTTCCCTGTCGGCATTGACCGTGAATCGCAGAGTAGCGGTCGAAGCGGGCGGAATAGGAGATGGGGTCAGGCTGACAGACAGATCCGGGTCAATGTTCCTGAACTCAACCCTCAGCGGGGATTTCGAGATATTGGCCACAAGTACCTCCTCCGTCACTGAACCGCCCTGTTCGAGGTTTCCCGCCTTCATTTCCGTTTCCTTGAGCGCAAGGGCGCCGAGATGTACGGGGTAGGCTTTCTCGAGGGGTTCCTTCTTCTGGACCGAAGTTCCTCGCAGTCTCAGTATCACGGGAGTCGAGAGCCCGGACACGTACGCCGTGAGGGTCTTCTCGAAAGGATATGGGCCTTCGTCATTGGTATACGTGGCCTTGATCGTACCGCTCTTGCCTGCCGCAATGGGGGCTTTCGTCCATTCGACACCGGTGCATCCGCACGAGGAAACCACACTGTATATGGCCACAGGCTTGTCGCTGATGTTAGTGACCGAAAAGGAGCAGGACACGGGGCCGTCCGAAAGGAGTACGTTCCCGAAGTTATGGACAGTCTTGTCCAGGAGGACGGTGTTTCCGAACTTAGTCTGAGCCCCTGCCGTCGATGCGGCCAGAAGGAA
>JAEDEB010000030.1 GCA_016293535.1 Bacteroidales bacterium
GAATGTCGGACATATCGGATTTCCGCCTCAGTGAGTCCTCATTCCCTGGAGATTACATCGTTACAGACCTACGCTGACCCGCGACCTACGCTAATCCGAGACCGGCTTTATCCGCAACCGGCGCTAAGCAGTGGTCACCTGATGCTGCTCAGCGGTCCTTGACGCAGCGGACTGATGCGCCGAAGGACTTGGTGTCCGCTGGAAAACAGTACATGTCAGGCTTGTCCACGAAAATGTACCTGACATACGCCTGATTCTCGTTGAACTTGTCCGCAGTCCAGAAAGCGGCGAAATCATAGAAAGCGGTGAAACTCTCAGCTTCGAGGTTGGCGTATCCGAGAGGCATGGCGCATAACCCTGTAGCATTGGTGATCTTGACATCCGGCCAGTATTCCCACAGAGTCCGGGAGTTGAAGCTGGCATCCACCATCATTGCGCCGCTCACTCCAGGCCAGGTCCCGTACAATTCAAGTGTTTCCTCCGCGACTGTCTGCGCAGCGTCCATCCACTCCTTCTCCGAAGGAAGGTGCCATCCTTCAGGACAGATCTCCATCGCCTCCTCATAGTTGTAGAAGCGACCGAACAGCTCCGAGGTCACGTCATAGCCCCTGTAGCCCAATCCGGAACCGCTTGTTCCCAAGTTCATCATAGTCCAGTAATCCTCGCCTATTTTTACGTATCCGTATTTGATGCCGTCGCTGTCCTGTACGCTGCCGAGGGTGAAGGTTCTGTAGATTTCCGGTATTGAACCATCGGGACCGGTCTTGATGGTAGTGACATAGGCATAGGTGGAAGATGAGTAGTAACCGCTCGCGGATACAGAGCAGGTCACGGTATATGTCATGCAGGTGTCGCTCGGAAAGGTATATACGTAATGTCCGTCATCGAAGCGCGAGGTGTCGGCAACGTCCCCCGTCACCGTCCATTTGTAATAGCATTCCGTGTCTTCAGGAAGAGTGAGGCCCTTCGGGGTGAAAGTGAGGGTTTCCCCCGCCTCGATTATGGAACGGCTGCCCAGAATCTCGAGAGTCCCTTCGAAGCTCTTGTAGGTCGTCTCTTCATCCTTCTTGCAGGAAAAGACCGCGGCTACGGCGGCGGTGCAGATCATAAGGGCGCAGATTTTCTTGAATCTCATCTTCTTTCTTCTTTTCTACAAATTGCAAATATGGTCATTTTTCCGCGATTTTCTGATTACTTAAGCTTTCAAATCAACCGGAAAGGCTATTTTTGCTGAATTATGAAAGCCCGCAATGCAATTACTGTGCTGCTGGTCTCCGCCGCGGCACTTCTCTTTTACCCTTCCTGTTCCCGTCAGGATTATGTCGCCATAAGCGGTTACGCCCAGGGCGGCAGCTATCTTGTCAAGATGAATATGTCCGGCGTGGACGTCAGCCCGGAGACCGTCAAGCACACGATGGATTCCCTGCTCAGGGTTGTTGATTTTTCCGTTTCCGGCTATAACGCCGAATCCCTTCTTTCGAAGTTCAATTCCGGCGAGTCCATATGTCCGGATTCCGTGTTCATGGACATATACCGGGTTTCCAGATCCATATGGGAGGATACTGACGGTGCCGTCGACGTTGCGGCCGCTCCGCTGTTCGATATCTGGGGTTTCGGATTCACTGCCGATTCCCTGCCTTCGCCGGAGATGGTCGCCGGGGTTGTGTCCGCCTGCGGTATGGACCGTCTGGTGCCTGATATCGAGCCCATACTAGATGCGGACGGGCTTCTGAATCCAGCAGACATGGTCCTTGACGGCAAGGGAGCGCTCCCTCGTCTGAACTTCAATGCAGTTGCCCAGGGCTACAGCACAGACCTCCTGGCCTCGTATCTGCGCGGCATAGGCGTCAGGGACATGCTCATAAACATTGGCGGCGAGATATACTGCGAGGGACTGAACCCGTCCCGCAAGCCATGGGTGCTCGGTATCGACAGACCGGAGGACGGAAATGACGTGCCGGGTGCAAAAATCGAGGGTACGTTCAACTCCGGCGGCCGTCCCTGCGGGATTGTAACTTCTGGCAACTATCGCAAGTTCTATGTTCGTGACGGCCGCAAATATGCACATACCATCGACCCGCGCACGGGTTGGCCGGTCACCCATTCGCTCCTTTCGGCGACGGTCATCGCGGAGGATGCCACGATGGCGGACGCCCTTGCGACCTGCTGTATGGTTCTCGGTCTCGATGCAGCATCGCAGATGGTCGAAGCCAGCGAGGGTGTTGAGGCCTGTCTCATCTATGACGATTCCGGATGCATGCGCGCCTGGACCTCCTCCGGTTTCCGCCTTGACTGAAGCCGCTTCTCCTGTCCACAGGACGATGCAGGTTGTTTTGAAATAATTACTCAAGGACTCGGACATCGGGTTCAGGAACTGATGACTTGCAGAGACCATATCAGAGCCCGCGCGAGAGAGTCGGTGATGCTTGTGAGGAAGGCGGGGCAGATTCCCAGAGCAGAAAGCACCAGAGCCGTGACGGCACTCAGCATCAGAACTGAGGACAGGGGCATGGCAATCATATTCGTCAGCAGGAACCATTGAGGGAAACTCCCGAAATACAGCCATGCAACGGGTGCGGTGAACAGCTGACAGGAGATGCTCATGCTTGCCATTGTCCATATTTTCCCAAGCGGGTCGCCCTTGCTCTTCGGATACAGGGCATCTATTCTCGGGTGCAGCATATAAATGCCGCACATTGCCAGATATGAGAGTTGGAAACCGGGCATCAGCACACTTCCCGGGGAGATGGTCAGATGAATGGCTATGCCTGAGGTGAATATGGTCAGGGGAGCGCTGCTGCGCCCTGTAGCCCGTGCGCTTTCGCGCAGAAGTATGAAAAGGAATGCTCTCGTAATCGATGGCCCGGCACCGGTCACAACGGCATAAATGCCGCACAGCAGGGTTGTTGCGGCGGACCTGATTTTCACGATTGACGGTTTTCTGCCTGCAAGGGAGAACAGTCCGGAAATCAGTCCGTATATGATTCCGAGATGCAGCCCGGATAGCGCGAGGATGTGGGAAGCGCCGCTGATGCGGAAAGCCTCCCTGATGTCACCGGGGATGTCGCTCCGGTCTCCGGAAATCAGCGCGGTGACCAGTGCCCGGGCATTGTCACTGAGCCCAAGTTTCCCTATCGATCCCCGAAGGGCGTCGAAAGCGCTGTTGATGAGTTGCGAGCGTTCAATCCAGTCTCCGCCTCCGGTCAGGCCCCATTGCAGCCCGCGGCACAGGCCCGCAGCAAATACCGCAGCGGGAAGCAGCACACGGCAGGATGAGCCGTGACTGAATTGGGCTGCAGCGCAGAGCAGGGCAGTGGCAATGACAAGGATTGCGAGAACGCTATGTCCATATCCTGTTGATTCCGCGGCGGCTGAGCTTGTCAGAACACCGGCGGCGATGCCCGGAGCCAGCATCGCTGTTAAAAATTCTCCCCTCACGAATCTTCCCTTCATAATCCGCAAAGTATGGAAAAATTTGTAAATTTGCCACCGCTTTTGAAGAAACAAGTAATATTTCCTATGATAATCCTCGTATTGAATTGTGGAAGTTCTTCCCTGAAGTATCAGCTTCTCGACATGAAGAACGATGACGTGTACAATCTCGTCGCAAAGGGTCTCGTTGAGAGAATCGGTATGGAACTCGGCTGCGTCAAGCACAAGGCGGCCGGCAAGGAACAGTATGTGTGCGAGAAGCCTATCGCTGACCATACCGTTGCAGTGAAAGCAGTGATAGAAGCCCTTCTGGACAAGGAGTACGGCTGCCTCAACACTCTCGAGGATATCGAAGCAGTGGGCCACCGCGTGCTCCACGGAGGTTCTGAAATTGTATGCAGCAAACTGGTGGACGAACATCTGATCTCCATCGTGGAGAAGTGCTGCGACCTCGGCCCTCTCCACAATCCCGCCAATCTCCGCGGTATCCGTGCGGTACAGGAAGTCCTTCCTTCAGTGCCTCAGGTTGCCGTTTTTGACACGGCCTTCCATCAGACTATGCCTGCCTACTCGTATATGTATGCGCTTCCGTACGAGTACTTCGAGAAATATGCAATCCGCAAATACGGCTTCCACGGAACCAGCCACAGGTATGTGTCCGCCGAGGGAGCAAAGTTCGCAGGCCTGGACTACAACAATTGCCGCATCATAACCTGCCACCTCGGAAACGGCAGTTCGATAGCAGCTGTGGAGAACGGCAAGTGCGTAGACACGACTATGGGCCTTACTCCGCTCGATGGACTCATCATGGGTACCCGTTGCGGTTCCATCGATCCGGCTGTGGTGAACTACATTGCAAAGAAGGAGGGCAAGACTCCGGACGAGATGGACACTCTCCTCAATAAGAAGAGCGGTCTGCTCGGACTCTCCGGCGTGTCTTCTGACCTCCGTGACGTCAGCGCCGCTGCCAACGACGGCAACCAGAGAGCAAAGCTTGCGCTCAAGAAACTTACCCACGACATCATCAAGTACATAGGTTCATACACGGCTGAGATGAACGGCGTGGACCTCATCGTCTTCACCGGAGGCATAGGGGAGAACAACAGCCGTCTCCGCCGCCGCGTGGCCGAGAATCTGAGCTATCTTGGCGTCAAGTTCGACGCGCAGGCCAATGAGGAGAAGGCGGACGAGATGATGCTCACCCTCCCTGAATCGAAGGTGAAGATTGCGGTAATCGCGACAAACGAAGAGCTCATGATTGCAAGGGATACCATGCACATCGTTCTCAACGAAGAAGAATAACAAATTCATTTTGCATACAATGGCACTGATTGACAACATCATCGCACGCGCAAAGTCCAACCGGCAGCGCATAGTGCTCCCTGAGTCCCTCGAGGAGCGTACAATCACGGCGGCAGACAAGGCCCTTGCCGACGAAATCGCCGACATTATCCTCATAGGAAATAGGGATGAAATCCTCGCTCTGGCAGACAAGCTCGGTCTCAGGAATATCGGAAAGGCGACCATCATAGATCCTGCCACTTCCGAGAAGACTCCTGAGTACATAAATCTTCTCTATGAGCTCCGCAAGAAGAAGGGAATGACCATCGAGCAGGCTGAGGCTCTCGTGAAGACCAATCCTCTCTATTTCGGCTGCCTCATCATCAAGAGCGGCGATGCCGACGGTCAGATCAGCGGCGCCCTCTCCACCACGGGAGATACACTCCGTCCGGCTCTCCAGATAATCAAGTGTGCTCCCGGGATCAGCTGCGTAAGCGGTGCCATGCTCCTCATAACCCAGACTCCGCAGTATGGCGAGGAGGGTGTTCTCGTGATGGGCGACGTGGCTGTGACCCCTGTCCCGGACGCAGCCCAGCTCGCGCAGATTGCAGTATGCACGGCTCAGACCGCAAAGAGCGTAGCCGGCTTTGCCGATCCTCGCGTCGCTATGCTCTCATTCTCTACCAAGGGCTCCGCAAAGCACGAAGTTGTCGACAAGGTGGTCGAGGCCACGCGCCTCGCAAAGGAACTTGCTCCTGATCTCAAGATCGAGGGCGAGCTGCAGGCCGATGCCGCGCTTGTTCCGTCGGTGGGACAGAAGAAGGCTCCTGGCTCCGAGATCGCCGGACACGCCAACGTTCTCGTCGCTCCATGCCTCGAGGTGGGCAATATCGCTTACAAACTTGTGCAGCGTCTTGGAAATGCAGATGCCATCGGGCCTATCCTTCAGGGCATCGCCCGTCCGGTCAATGACCTCAGCCGAGGCTGCTCAGTGGATGACATCTACAAGATGGTGGCTATCACTGCCTGCCAGGCGATGGACGCCAAGTAGGATTACTCCTCCTCTTCACTTGCTCCGAGGTCGTTTACCGCGAAGCAGTATACACAGTGGCTCGAATAGCTTTCTCCCGGAAGGAGAGTAGCGGATGGCCATTCAGGGTGATTTGGGGTGTCGGGATACTTCTGGCTTTCGAAGCAAATCGCTGCGCGCTTGTTGTATGCCACACCCTTCTTTCCTATGACAGTTCCGTCAAGGAAATTTCCGGAATATATCTGCATTCCCGGCTCGTTCGTATAGACTATGAGTTCGATGCCGCTTGAAGGGCAGACGAAGTCGATGACAGGGACGGTGTCGCTCCCTCCGTTGTCGAGTATCCAGTTGTGGTCATAGCCCATCGCGTTGCGGGTCTGGTCATAATCCTGGTTGTCGGCGTCGCATCCTATGGCTCTGGCCTCAAGGAAATCCATAGGGGTGCCGGCTACTTCCTCTATCGCGCCCGTAGGCATGAAAGTGCTGTCGGCAGGAGTGAAATGGCTTGCATTGATCCAGAGTATGTCCTCGTTGACAGTGTGGTTCTGCGGATCTCCGCTGAGGTTGAAATAGGAGTGGTTTGTCATATTGACGACCGTGACCTTGTCCGTGCTTGCCTCGTAGAGGCAGTCGATGGCGTTGTCGTCCGTGAGCGTGTAGCTTGCATATGCAGTGACGGTTCCCGGGAATCCGTTGTCTCCGTCAGGGGAAACGAGCTTGAACCTGATGTGTCTGGAATCGGCTTCCATGACATCGAAAACCTTGTACTGCCAGCCGTCTGGCCCTCCGTGGAGGCAGTGCCCGAAATTGTTCTGAGGGAGCTGGTACTCAACCCCGTCCACGGTCATCTTGCCATCTTTTATGCGGTTGGCATATCTTCCTATTGTAGCTCCGAAGTCGGTCTTGTTGTTTTCGGGGAAATAGTCGCTGATCCTGTCGAATCCGAGGACTACGTCCCGAAGTTCGCCGTTCTTGTCAGGTACCATCACTGAAACGATACGTCCTCCGAAATTCGTGAGGCAAACCTCCATCCCGTTTGCATTGGTAAGCGTGTAGAGAGCTGTGGCCTTCCCGTCATACTCGCCTTCGAAGTCTTTCGGGTCGAGCCCGGAAAGGGTGGTCCTTGTGCAGGAACCCGCAATGGCAGCCGCGAAAAGTGCGGCGGCAATGATTCTCAGATGTTTCATAATATTGTATGGTGTCATTAATTTACGTCCACTGTGGAGACGGTGATGCCCATCTTGTCGCTCTTGTTCCAGAACCACATCCTGGTCCCGACAGCGTCCTTCTCCTTCTTGAGGAGCTTGACGCGGAGCTTGTTCCTTGTGATTATGTCCGTCTTGGTGGTGTATGTCAGGCTGCAGCTGCACTCCTCTTCCACCTCTATCTCCTTTTCAAGGGTCAGGACAAGGTACTCGCTCATGGTGTCGTCACTTACTCTGAACTCGTGCGCGCTTTCCCTGTATCCCAGCTGGCAGTTTCCCTTTCCGAAGTCATACATCTGCTGTCCCTTTATGACCAGGCCGGGCTCGTCCGAGGTCTGGACAAACTCCTCCTTCAGTTCGCTGTCGTTGCAGGCCACGACGGACAGCAGTGCCGCCGCGGCAAGGCATGATAACCTGAGTGTCACAAATAATCCCTTAGTCATTTCACCGTGAGTTCTTTGGCGACGGCGTCCCTGCTGCCGTCCTTGTATGCGATTTCAGCTTTGAGCACTCCTCCCACCTCGGCCGACCAGTATCCGTTGTCGGCTCTTTCGACAGGTTTCCCGTCGAGGGTCCAGTATACCACGTGCTCCTTGTCATCCGGATTGAAAATCCTCAGCGGAATCAGGGCTCCCTTCTTGATGCTCCCGTCGGAGTTCCTCTCCACGTTGTTGATATATATGTAAGGATAACCGGTGCTCTGCCTTCTGGCGGTCATGAATTTCACGGTCCGGCTCAAGCCGCTGATTCCGTTTTTCTCAAACCAGCATTTGCACTCGTAGGAGGTGGCCGGAGTGAGCCCTTCCAGAACCACTGCGTACGAGCCGTCGCTGCAGGCTTTTGCCGTGACAGTAGTCTCTGCCTTGCCGCTCGGTCCCCAGAGAACCTTTCCTTCCCCGTTAAAGCTTCTGTCCGGGAAGAATCTCACGACCGCGGCATTCTGGAACGCTTCGTGCTGTTCGCTTGCAACCGCAGGCGGGGTGATTCCTCCGTCGTCATCGCCAATCACGGCTATGAACGAGGCGGTTCCCTCGCTGAAACTTATCTCCTTGAGGCTTATTGCCGCCGTTTCACCGTTCCAGAACTTGATGGATGCGTTGTCGGAAGGGCTGATGGAGTTGTAGGAAGCGTAAGGGAAGAATACCTGTGCCACATTCATCGGGCTGGAGACAGGAGTCACGAGCCTGGCGCATTCGTGGGCAGGATTGGCATTGACTTCGTTGTAATACCATCTCTGCTCGGCGGTCAGGGTTCTTCCCCAGTACTCGGATTTTCCGGCGGAGTTGCGGGATTTGTCCACATGGTAGACCAGCACCCCGTTGCCTCCTATGTACTTGTCCCATCCGCTTGCCTGACGGCATTCGATGAGGTAGTATTCTTTCGCTACTGTACCTGCTATCTTATAATAGGTATTGCCCGAATTCACGGCTTCCAGCGTTGCAGCACCGGGAACCAGTTCCTGGGCGCTCCCTATTCCGAGGGTTTCGCGCTCGATTGCGTTGTAGTTTGGCGGAGTCCTTCCGTCATTGTTCATATTCCCGCCGTCCATCAGCGAAGTGCTCACCCACAGTCCGTTGGACTGCCCACCGCTCTCTGTGTAGTCGGTGTCGTAGAGGTCCATAAGCCCCAGAGTGTGCGAATATTCGTGGCAGAAGGTGCCGATGCCGGCCATGCGGTAGTTCTTTCCCCTGTCGCTGGTCGTCAGTTCCGAGGTGCATGCATAACTGCCGACAGTCTTGCCGTCGAGGCTGAGTTCTATCCCGGCGGCTTCCATCGACCATGCGTGGGACCATATGCACTCGTCTCCTGCATATTCGGCCTCGTCCCCGCCGGCGAAGAATATGAACACGTTGTCCACTTCGCCGTCCCCGTCGTCGTCAAAGATGGAGAAGTCCACGTCACCGTCCGCAAGGGTGCATGCTTCCGAGACCATTCCTGCAGGATTGACGTCATTTCCGTCCGAATCGTTCGCGCCGTAATAGGCTCTGTTGCCGCTGAGGGTATATGGCCCATAGACCCGGAAGTCGAATTCATAGAGTTCGCCGAACTGGGCGTGGAAATAGTCCCGTGCGCTGCCTGTGCCGTTGAATTTGCTGTAGCCCTCCTCCATCAGCATGTTCTGGAATTCGTCGGCGGAGTAGCGCATGTTCACGTCCTTGAAGTTCACAAGGAGCACGAGGCAGTGCTTGGTCACCGCGGCGTCAGCCTTCGTGGCGATGAGAGTCCCGTCAGGGGATATGCGCCCGTATCTGGCGTTGAGCCTCTGAATGTGGTTCTCCTCTCTCCGGGGAAAGGCGGCCCTTTTCGCGGATGCGCGGGAAGCTATGATTCCGTAGGGAATGTCGAGACTGCGGCGCACGTCCTCGGGATCGGCCGAGAGACCTACGCGGCTGCCGCTGTTCATGATGTTTCCGTATTCGTCGAAACTCGCGTAGCAGTAGTAGCCTTCGCTGTCCTGAACGATTGCGTTGCCTGCGGCCGTGGTCATTATGTGTCCGAATTCGTCGCCGCGCAGAGTCGCGAGGAAACTTGTTCCGTCCGGCTGCCATACCGTTCCCAATCCTTCCTTCGCCTTTCTCGCGTCAGCGTTGAAGGACAGCATAAGAGCGGGTATGAGGACAAGAATATGTCTATTAGTCATAAATTGCTATATTTGCGGAACCCTATCCGACAAAAATAGCAATTTTTATGAGACGAAGAGCATTTACCTTGACCGCGGCATTCGCTATGATGCTGCTCCCCACCTTTGCGTTGGCGCAGCAGAACATTGTAGATAAGATAAATTACTACGGAACGCTGGACCATTGGACCGTCCGAGAAATCAAGGAATCCGGCATCATCGGGGGAGCGACGAAGCATCTTTATGAGTTTTATGGTAGCCAGACCGACACGATACGCTACGATAGCAAGAAATCCAAGGCTTTCAGGGCTCCTGCGGGATATTACTGGCGTACGAACAACGTGTATGCAAACGTTGCGGGCATAGAGAAGGTGAATATCACCGATTTTCCCGAGAAGAGGGGGAACGGCTACTGCATAAGGATAGAGACCCATCTCGAGGAGCTCAAGGTGGCCGGTATGCTGAACATGGACGTTGTATGCCAGGGCGTGTTCCTGCTCGGAGGCCTGGTGGAGCCTATAAAGGACACCAAGGCGCCTATGGCGAAGACCCGCTATGGAATTCCTTTCGAGGGACGCCCGAAAGCCCTCCGTTTCGATTACAAGGCGAAGGTGGGATGCGAGGTCGTGAAGGCTACGGGGTTCTGCAAGCCAAAGAAGATGGGCTACAAGGATTATCCTGAGTTCGGGCTCCTCCTCCAGAAACGTTGGGAAGACGAAGAGGGACGTATCCACGCCCTCAGGGTCGGAACCGCAGTGGAGAGGATAACAGAGGACAGGAACGAATGGCAGAACGCGTACACTATGACCGTACATTACGGAGATGTCACGGGGAAACCATTCTACAAGGACTATATGGGGCTGTTGAACGGAACGGAGCAGGATTTATATGCCGTCAACAGCAAGGGCAAGACAGTGAGGGTGATAGAGGAAGGCTGGGCCGAAGCGGATGAAGAACCTAATTATCTGATAATAAGGTTTCTGTCAAGCTGTGAGAAGGCTTTCCACGGAGGCCTGGGCAACACGCTCTGGATTGACAACATCAAGCTTGTGATGTAGTTTGGAGATTTGAAGTATTTTTTTCTATCTTTGCAGCCGCTTCAAGAAATAGGATGGTAATGCAGTTACTTTCCATATTTCCAGTGCAATGGGTCCCGGCAGAAGCCGGGATGAGTAACACAATCAAAATTTTGCAAAATGCAGCACATTGAACTCAAGGGTCAGCTTCGTACAGCTGGCAGCAAGGCAGCGACCAAGGCGCTCCGCGCACAGGGCCTCATCCCTTGCAATCTTTACGGAAACGGAATCCAGAACGTACTCTTCTCCGTAAAGGCACAGGATCTCAAGTCCGTAACCAACACTCCAAATGCTTACATCATCGACCTCGTTCTCGACAATGGCGAGAAGTATACGGCTATTCTCCGTGAGGCCCAGTGGCATCCTGTAACTGACGAACCTCTCCACATCGATTTCTTCGCTGTCGTAGAGGACAAGCCGGTGACTATCGCAGTTCCTGTAAGGGTAAGCGGCCACTCCGAGGGTGTCAAGCTCGGTGGTAAGCTCGTCATCTCTGTACGCAAGCTCAATGTCAAGGCTCTTCTCAAGGACCTTCCTGACGTGGTTGACGTGGACGTGACTTCCCTCCAGATTGGCAAGCAGATTCACGCCGGAGACCTCAGTTTCGACAACTTCGAGATTGTATCTCCAAAGGCTACCATCATCTGCTCCGTTCGTGCGACCCGCGCTTCGAACAAGGCGTAAGCTGTTGATTTTCAGACAATATTGTAATGGTCATGAACTACTTGATAGTCGGGTTGGGTAATATCGGCCCCGAGTATGAAAAGACCAGACACAATATGGGATTTATGGTATTGGATGCCTGGGCTCAGGCATCCGATACTTGTTTTCGGACGGCCAGGTACGGCAGCATAGCCGAGATTTCCATCAAGGGGCGCAAGTTCACGCTCCTGAAACCGTCTACATATATGAACCTTAGCGGGAAGGCTGTCAGGTACTGGATGGCTGAACTCAATGTGCCTGTGGAGAACCTGGTCGTGATATGTGACGACCTGAACCTCCCTTTCGGCACTCTCAGGATGCGCAAGAACGGAAGCAGCGGAGGACACAACGGCCTGAACAATATCAATGAACTCCTCGGAACTCAGAATTACACGAGGATAAGGATGGGCATAGGCAACGGTTTCGCCCGCGGACAGCAGGTTGATTTCGTGCTTGGCACCCTCGGCGATGAGGAGCTCGGACAGATGGATGAATTGAGCAAGCGTGTCATTGCCGCCTGCCGTGATTTTGCTTTTGTCGGGCCGGACAGGGCGATGAATAGCCTAAATATCAAGAAGAAAGAGTAGCTTGTGCCAAAAAAATTTGCGTGCAATATTTTTTTTCAATACCTTGCGCTCCGAAAAAACCACAAGCTAACCGACAACACGACTAATTTCTTATTTGTATAACATATTAAATCTAACTGAAATGAAAGAGCTCGTAGATCAGATCAAGGCTGAGATAGCTGTATTCGTAAAGGACGCAGACGCTCAGGTTGAAAAGGGTAACAAGGCAGCAGGTGCCCGTGCGCGCAAGGCCGCTCTCAACCTTATGAAACTTATGAAGGACTTCCGCAAGGCTTCAGTAGAGGCAGGCAAGTAATCTTCTATAGAAAATCAAAAGAAAGCCGGATGTTGATGCAACATTCCGGCTTTTTCTGCATCTATTAGTCAAGGTTTAGGTTTTAGTACACGTTTAGGGGCCGGTTGCCGTGATGGTACCGACCCCTATTTTTGTCTGTGGTGATTTCGTTATTCCACCAGTCCTGTGTCTGTTCCGTCATCCACCAGTCCTGTGGCGAGGTTCCAGTCCAGCGTGCGGTAGTACGTGTCGAGTTTTGCCTCGCCGTTGCATGGCAGGTACATGCTGAGGCCGCAGTGTGTCCTGATGGTGATGGTTATGAACTTGGGTGTCGCGTAGTTGCAGAGCACGCAATCCTTCAGGGCATCTCTGAAATCTGCGAGTTCTTTTTCGCTGGTACCGGCCTGTACGAGTATGTCCTCAAGATCGTAGAACCAGTGCCATCCGTACTGAAAATACCCCTGCACCTGAGCCGGATTGATTGCTGCTAGCCCAGCCCTGTTTGCTGCGAATATGTCCTTGCATACCTGTGCGAGATTCTCAAGCCCGCTGCAGTCCACTGCAGAGACGGTGCAGTAAGGATACTGTTGGTCCGGAGCCTGGTACTGGGCAAAGAAATCATAGCATATACCAGTGATGCCGTGGTCCTCTTCGTTGAAAATATGTCTGCAGAGATTGCGATAGTCAAAGCCTTCCGCCAGTATTTCCGCGCTTGAGAATCCGATTCGCTTGCATACATTGCGCAGCTGGTATGCCACCTCGATTCCGCCCATCAGACAGGTATCGAACAGTATGTAGTCCAGTTTCATCGGTATGGCCGCGGCGAAGTTCTTCAGGTCGATTTCGTAACACTTGTAAGAGCCGGGTGTGCCGGTCTGGGTCTGCCCTACGCTGTTCTGCCGAATGGCCGGTTCTTCCGCTTCCTCCTCGCCGCTGCCGTTTCCGGAGCCGGCGCGGCTTTCGGTTTCTAAGGAGGTGGTGTGTCCCGCGGGCAGCCAGCCGGTTGCATGCGAAGAGAAAAGAAGCCCGTAGTCTTTTGCCGGAAACAGTTGCTTTACGTCGCTGAGAACGGTCCTGAGCGTATTGGAGTCTGCAGAAATGTATTCAGGTCCATAGCTTTTCAGCGTATCTCTTACCGTTTGTCCGGCCAAGTTGCGGGACAGCCTCACTAAATGGCTCCTGAGTTCCCCTGAGTAATCTCTGGCTTTTTCCGGGAATTGGGTGTATGTCAGGAGAATGTCATCGGTGGCCAGGCCCCGGTTCGCGGGGATGTAACCTTTCAGCAGGTCCTGGTAGTCGCCTGACAAGGAACTTACTCCGGATTGGTTGTACATATATTCGTACAGGGAGTTGAAGCCGGCAAAATATAGCAGGAAGACGTGGCGTGTCTGAGCTGACTCCCTTCTGTTTACCATACCCGATGGATTGGAGCCGGAAGGCCCGTCGAACATGGGGTCGACCTTGCTGCAGGCGGAAATGCAGAGTACTGCGGTTGCAAGGCAGAGTGCAGCGGCTGAAATGTATGTCAGTGGTCTTCGCATCAAGGACAAAGTTAAGCAAATTTCCGATTTTGATTAACTTTGCAGAAGTCTGCGTCTGCAGAACCGATGCGGGCGCCGGACCGGATGAGCAAATATAGAATGATATTGATATTATGAAATTTTCAAGAATTATGATCGTAGCAGGAGCTGCACTCGGTCTCGTCTCCTGTTCTTCAGGAAAGGAGAGCAAGGAGTTCAAGTACCTCGTAGAAGAATTTGCCGACCTCAAGATAATGAGGTATCAGGTTCCCGGATGGGATGATCTCACCCTCCGTCAGAAGACTTACATTTACCATCTGTCAGAGGCTGCAAAGTGGGGCCGTGACATATACTGGGACCAGAACTCTGCATGGGCCCTGCCTGTCCGCAAGGCGGTGGAGTCTGTGATTTCTGACTATCAGGGTAACAGGAAGTGCAGTGATTATCAGGATTTTCTCGTGTATGCAAAGAGGCTCTTCTTCTCCAATGGTTTCCATCACCATTATGCGGAGGACAAGTTCTTCCCGACCTGCTCCCGCGAGTATTTCGCCTCGTTGCTGGAGGCAGTGGGCACTGAGAATGCGGATGAACTCCTGGACGTCATCTACAATCCTGATTTCCAGGCTCAACGCAAGTCCACGGAGGCGGGCGACATCGTTGCCAACTCCGCCGTCAACTTCTACGAAGGTGTGACCCGAGAGGAAGTGGAGAAATACTATGCATCCATAATTGACGAATCTGACCCCAGGCCGATTTCCTATGGACTCAACACCAAGGTGGTGAAGGGCGAGGACGGTGTTGTCCGCGAAGAGGTATGGAAGGTCGGCGGCATATATGGACCTGCAATCGAGAAAATTTGCGAAGAACTCGAAAAAGCCGCTGAATTTGCGGAATCCGATACGCAGCGCTCGATAATCGCAAAACTCGTCGATTATTACCGCAGCGGAAATCTCCGCACCTGGGACGAGTACAATATCGAATGGCTTCAGGATACCCTCGGAACCGTCGATTTCGTGAACGGATTCGTCGAGGACTACAACGACCCTCTCGCTCGCAAGGGTGCATGGGAGGCGCTGGTGAACATCAAGGACCACGAGGCCTCGGCCCGCACAGAGGTCCTCTCGGCCAATGCGCAGTGGTTCGAGGACAACTCGCCTGTGGATCCGCGTTTCAAGAAATCCGTAGTGAAGGGTGTCTCCGCGAAGGTCATCAACGCCGTGTGTCTCGCCGGCGACTGCTATCCTTCGACCCCTATAGGAATCAATCTGCCTAACGCCGACTGGATTCGCAGGGATTATGGATCCAAATCCGTGACCATAGCGAACATAACCCACGCATACGCCTGCGCAGCTCAGGAATCCCCTAAGAGCACGCTCAACGAATTCGCACACGGCGAGGAGGAAATCGCTCTCGCAAAGAAGTACCAGTCCATAACCGATGAGGTCCATACCGACCTCCACGAATGTCTCGGTCACGGTTCGGGGCAGCTTCTTCCGGGCGTCTCGCCCAATGCACTCGGCGAGTACAGTTCCACACTCGAGGAAACACGCGCAGACCTGTTCGGACTTTATTATCTCGCTGATCCAAAGCTCGTCGAACTTGGCATTCTTCCGGACGGTGAGGCTTACAAGGCTGCGTACGCCAATTATATACGCAACGGCCTTATGGTCCAGTTCAGCCGTGTGGAGCTCGGCCGTCAGAACACCGAGGCACACATGCAGAACCGCAAACTCATAGCCGAGTGGTGCTATGAGATGGGCCAGGATATGCACTATTGCGACGACAGCGGCTGCAGATTCATCAACGTCATCGATAAGGTGGTCGAGGATGGAAAGACCTATTTCGTAGTCAATGAATACGGCGCGCTCCGCGAACTCTTCGGGCAGCTTCTGGGCGAAATCCAGAGAATCAAATCAGAGGGCGATTATGAAGCCGGCAAGGAACTGGTTGAGAGATATGCGGTAAATATCGACCGCGACCTCCACAGGGAAGTTCTCGAGCGCTATGCGACCCTGAACCTCAAACCTTACGGCGGCTTCATCAATCCGGATATCGTTCCTGTGGAGAAGGACGGCGAAATCGTGGATTACAGGCTGGACTACAGCGCAGACTACATAGGTCAGATGATGGACTACGGAGCAAGGTACTCAATACTGTAGCATACGGAAACTGACATAACAGACAGATACGCCTTTTATCTGAAGATAGAACGTGCGATGTCGCCCAATACGGTGACATCGTACGTTCATGATATCAGGGCCTTCCTCGAATGGTACGGGGAACAGGGGGGCGCCGGCGCGCTGTCGGTAACAAGGGACGATGTGATTGCTTATCTGGGCTGCCGGGAACGTTTCGCCAAGACCTCTCAGGCCAGGGCCTTGAGCGCCCTTCGCTCCTTCTATAACTGGCTGCTTTCCGAAGAGGAAATCCAGGTCAATCCCTGCGATCTGATAGATGCCCCGAAACTGGGGCGTCACCTTCCTGACGTGCTTTCGGTGCAGGAGGTGACGGACATCATCGAGTCTGTTGACCTCGGCAGCTGGAAGGGGCTCAGGGACAGGGCCATACTGGAGGTTCTATACGGATGTGGCCTGCGTGTGTCCGAGGCCGTGTCCCTCCAGTTGTCAGACATTTTCTTCGGAGATTCTTTCATCCGCGTCATTGGAAAGGGAGACAAGCAGCGCATAGTCCCCATGGGAGAATCAGCTTTCGAGGCCCTGAAGAACTACCTTGCGTGCAGGCCCGAACCTGCGGACCGCAGGACTGCTGAAACAGTTTTTCTGAACAGGTCAGGCAGGCCCCTGAGCAGGATATCAGTATTCAACATGGTGAAATATCAGGCTATGGCCGCAGGAGTCAACAAGGAGATTTCTCCGCATTCCTTCCGTCATTCCTTTGCGACCCACCTGATAGAAAACGGCGCGGATCTGCGCGCCGTTCAGGAAATGCTCGGTCATGAGAGCATACTGACTACCGAGATATATACCCACATCGATTCAGCAACCTGGCAGAAATCGGTGCTGGAACATCATCCTTTGGTACATTCCGGGGACTCTGCCGACAAAGCGGCATTGAAGCAGTGACGGCAGAGGGGCTCGTAGATGTCCTTCTCCCCGAGCACCACAAGGTCTCCGCTTTTGCTGAGCCTGTGGGAGTGCTGGGCTGGGCTGCCGCATCTTACGCAGATTGCGTGGACTTTCTGTACATCCTCAGCCACAGCCATCAGCGCAGGTATGGGTCCGAAAGGTTTTCCCTGAAAATCCATGTCGAGGCCGGCTATGATCACGCGCACACCTCTGTCCGCAAGGGTCTGGACCACTTCTATTATGCTCATGTCGAAGAACTGGGCCTCGTCTATGCCTATTACCTGTATGTCGTCGGAGTATTTCAGCATCTCACGCGGGTCGGAGATGGGATGTGAACTTATCTTGTGGCTGTCGTGGGATACCACATCTGTTTCAGAATAGCGGACATCGATCATGGGCTTGAAGATTGCCACTTTCTGGTTGGCGAAGACGGCGCGTTTCATGCGCCTGATGAGTTCCTCGGTCTTGCCTGAGAACATAGACCCGCAGATAAGCTCGATGGACCCCGTTTTTTTGTAATTTTCTAAAAACATTTGACTACTTTTGCGTTCCGGCTTATGCAAATATAGTCATTAGTTGCCGTATGGAAAGAACGCAGGAAGAAATTTTGAAAGAGCTTGTCAAGGAAGTGGAGGCCATTGGAAGAAGGGTCTCCGAACTGGAGGCAAGACTCGTGGGAAGGGAGCTTCCGTCAGCAGGGGAGTCTGCAGCAGCCGCTGCGGTGGAATTGTCCATAGATGACATAATGGGCGTCGATTCCGCACTTGACAGACCGGATGCCGCCGGCGAATCCGCTGTCATGGCAAGGGCTTGCGAACAGGAACCGGCGCAGGAGTGTCTGGCGGATATATTCGGAATGTATGCGGAGGAGGAGACGGGAACTCTGAATGCGCGTCACAAGCCTCATCAGAAAAGGGCTGTGGTTGACGTGATGGCTGCCGACGAGGCCTGGAGGACAGATATGCCGGGTTCCGCCGTCAGGAATATGCTCAGCGCCATATCCCTGAATGACCGTATCCTTTTCATACGCTCTCTTTTCAATGATGACCCGTCGTCATTTTCGGCAATGGTCGAGGCGGTCAACTCTTCAGCGTCTTTCGATGAGGCTGTGGAGAGAATAAAGTCCGCCCATCCGGAATGGAATTACAACAGTGACGCAGTCTACCGTTTCATGATGGCTGCAAGACGCAGACTCAGGTGATGCCGGGCGTACTTTACATAGTGCCCACTCCTGTGGGCAACCTCGAGGATATGACCCTCAGAGCGGTCAGGGTCCTTAAGGAAGCGGACCTGATTTTGGCTGAGGACACAAGGACCAGTTCTGTCCTTCTCAAGCATTTCGATATTCACGGAAGGCTCGAATCGCACCATAAGTTCAATGAGCACAAGACTTCCGCGATGATCAGGGATCGCATACTCCAGGGTTTGAACGTCGCTCTGGTCAGCGATGCGGGGACTCCGGGCATTTCTGATCCGGGCTTTCTTCTTGTCCGGACTTGTGTGGCGGAGGGGATTGAGGTATGCACACTTCCGGGCGCCACAGCCTTCGTTCCGGCACTTGTGAGCAGCGGTCTTCCTTGTGACAAGTTCTGCTTCGAGGGCTTTCTTCCCCAGAAGAAGGGACGTCAGACCAGGCTGCAGGAGCTTGCCGGAGAACGCAGGACCATGGTTTTCTATGAGTCTCCATATCGTCTTGTGAAGACTCTCGAACAGTTGGCCGAACATTTCGGTGCGGAGCGCGAGTGTTCGGTGTCCAGGGAAATCAGCAAGGTTCACGAAGAACACAGAAGGGGCTCGCTCGCCGAAGTCGCGGCATGGTACAGGGAGCATGAGCCTAAAGGTGAGATAGTAATAATAGTAGCAGGTGCAGAAGATGAAAAGAAGGGAAGAAAACGCTACTCTGAAGAAGAGGAAGAATAAGTTATCGGCGCAGCTTGGCGCATCTCTCAAGGCCGGAGCCATAGCATTGGTTTTTCTGGTTCTCGGCTATCAGACCGCTTTGTTTGTCCACAAGGCGGCAGTCACGAAGATAATTAGCAACAGGGACCGTCCCGACACGGTGTTCATATCGGCATTGCCTTCCGACAGCCAACCCGCCGGCAGCCAGGCTTCAGGCAGCCAGGCTCCCGCCGGGAACGCCTCCATCGGGCAACCCGATGGCAGCCATGCTCCGGCCGGTCTGGCGGCGAACAGTGCGGAGGTGATTGCGAGAAAGAACTCGCAACACTCTCCTGAGGTGGAGAAGATACGGGAACTGTATCCCTCCAGGAATCCTGAAGTCTTCCGTTTTAACCCCAACACCGTCAGCATAGAGGATTTGCAGAGACTGGGCTTCTCCCTGAAACAGGCCCGGTCCATTGACAATTATCGCCGCAAGGGAGGACGTTTTGCCCGCAAATCGGATTTTGCAAAGTCCTATGTGGTGAGCGAGGAGACTTTCAGACGTCTGGAAGATTACATAGACATACCGCTACTCGATCTTAACATGGCTGACTCGGCTGCCTTCGATGCCCTTCCCGGGATAGGAGGGTGGTTTGCCAGTGCGATGGTCCGGCACAGGGAGGAACTTGGGGGCTACAATTCGAAGCGGCAGCTTCTGAATATCTACAGGATGGATGAGGAAAGATACGGGGCAATCTCCGATCTTGTGTTCGTGAGCAGCCGCGATGCCCGCCCGTTCAGGCTGTGGTCCCTACCTGCCGACTCACTCAGGCTTCATCCTTACATCAGGAAGTGGCAGACGGCAAAGGATATAGTACTGTACAGGGACCACAACCCGCGTGAGCGGTGGTCCCTGGATGCTCTTCTGGATGCCGGAGTTATAGACAGCGTTCAGTATGTGAAACTGTCCCGAACCCTGCTGGAGCCTGTCTCACGGTAGGGTTTGACTACCACCCTTACTGCTTGTATTTCTCGGATTGTTCCCTGATAAGTTCGTCGAGGACACCAGGATCGAAATAGTTGATTTTCATAGCCCTCTTTACTTCTGCGAGGGTATCTGCAGCCACCTTGCGGGCAGCCTCCGTACCCTTGCGGAGCACCTCGTAGACATAAGGGATATTCTGTTCGAGTTCCTTCCTTCTCGTCCTGATAGGCTCGAGCGTGTCGTTGAGGACGGCGGCGAGGAAGTTCTTCACCATCACGTCTCCGAGTCCGCCCTTGCGATACTGCGCCTTGACCTCGTCGAGGCTGTGGAATTCGAAGCTGACCTTCTTTCCCACGAAGCAGGAGCCGAACTTGTCAAAGTGTTCAGGCTTGCAGAATGCATCGAGGTAGGTGAAGACCGTGTTGCCTTCCACTTTGCCCGGATCGCTGACCTGAAGGTGGTTCGGGTCTGTGAACATGCCCCGGACTTTGGCGTTGACCTCTTCAGCGGAATCTGAGAGATAGATGCAGTTGCCCAGAGACTTGCTCATCTTGGCCTTGCCGTCAGTACCCGGCAGACGGAGGCAGGCGGAGTTGTCCGGGAGCATTATTTCCGGTTCCACAAGCACTTCTCCGTAGGTGGAGTTGAACTTGCGTACTATCTCGCGGGTCTGCTCTATCATTGGTTCCTGGTCTTCACCGACAGGCACGGTAGTGGCCTTGAAGGCGGTGATGTCTGCAGCCTGGCTGATAGGGTAGCAGAAGAAGCCCACCGGGGTGCCCGCCTTGTTGGCATTCTCTTCCGAAGACTCGCTGAAGCCCCTCATCTGAATTTCTGCCTTGACGGTAGGGTTTCTCTGGAGCCTCTGAACGGTCACAAGGTTCTGGTAGAAGAAGTCCAGTTCTGTCAGTTCGCTTACCTGAGACTGTATGAAAAGTTCAGACTTTTCAGGATCGAGGCCGGCCGCCATATAGTCCAGGGCAACCTCGATTATGTTCTGTCTGACTTTTTCCGGATTGTCGGCATTGTCGGTCAGGGCCTGTGCGTCGGCTATCATTATGAATATCCTTTCGAACTCCCCGCTGTTCTGGAGCTCGACTCTGCGGCGGAGCGAACCTACGTAGTGACCGATATGAAGTCTGCCGGTCGGTCTGTCGCCGGTCAGGATGATTTTCCCCATGCTCTGATTGATTTGAGTAATCTGAAAATACTATAGGCCCCCTCGCGGGGACCTGCCGATGTTTTCTAGTCCTGGATTTTTGCAAGCTCTTCGCGTATCTTTGCCTCAATCTCGTCGCAGAGCTCTACATTGTCACTGAGGAGCTGTTTCACCGCTTCGCGGCCCTGGGCGAGTTTCTGGTCGTTGTAGCTGAACCAGCTTCCGCTCTTGTGGATGATATCCATCTCCACTCCCAGGTCTATGATTTCCCCGACATGGCTGATGCCCTCTCCGAAGACTATGTCGAACTCGGCCTTCTTGAAAGGAGGAGCCATCTTGTTCTTTACAATCTTGACCTTTGTGCGGTTTCCAAGTGCCTCTTCTCCATCCTTGATCTGGTTGGTCCTGCGCACGTCGACGCGTACCGAGGCGTAGAACTTGAGCGCGTTTCCTCCGGTGGTGGTCTCCGGGTTGCCGAACATCACGCCTATCTTGTCGCGGAGCTGGTTGATGAAGATGCAGCAGGTGTTGGTTCTGCTGATGTTCGCAGTGAGTTTCCTGAGCGCCTGGCTCATCAGTCTCGCGTGGAGTCCCATCTTCGCGTCTCCCATTTCGCCTTCGATCTCCGCCTTTGGAGTGAGGGCTGCCACCGAGTCGATGACGATTATGTCTATCGCACCGGAGCGTATGAGGTTGTCTGCGATTTCAAGGGCCTGCTCGCCGTTGTCCGGCTGAGAGATGTAGAGGGATTCCACATCTACGCCGAGATTCTTTGCATAGGTCCTGTCGAAGGCGTGCTCCGCGTCGATGATGGCGGCGATGCCGCCGGCCTTTTGGGCCTCGGCGATTGCGTGTATCGCAAGAGTGGTCTTTCCGCTCGATTCAGGTCCATAGATTTCGATTATCCTTCCGCGCGGATATCCACCGATGCCGAGGGCATGGTCAAGGGATATGGACCCGCTCGGAATGACAGATTCATCCCATTTTGGCTGATCCCCCAACTTCATGATCGTTCCTTTCCCGTAGTCTTTCTCGATCTTGTCCAACGTAGCCTGCAATGCCTTCAGTTTTGCGGCGTTGCTGTCACTACCTACTGCTTCTTTAGCCATAAATGTTAATGTTAAAAGTTAATACTTCGGAACGTTTTCACATTCCTCTGCGGACCTCGCCCGCATCTTACAAAGATAATCAATCTTTGGGGAATACTAAGTAATCTTAATTTTTTCTGGTCCGGCAGAACCGGTGCGGAGGGTCTTCTCCGTTGTTTCTGATGCAAAGCTACAACTTCGTTGTGCCAGAGTGCGGCACAAGCTCGAAAACTTCACAAAGTATTGGAATACTTAGTATTTTTGCAGTCATGAAGAGGAAACTTCTCGGAATGACTCCGGAGGAACTGCAGAATGTGGTTCTGGACCTTGGGCTGCCGAAATTCACGGCAGGCCAGATTGCGCAGTGGATGTATGTCAGGAAGGTGCGAAGCATCGATGACATGACCAACATAAGCAAGGCGGGCAGGGAACTTCTGAAGGAGAGGTATGAACTCGGTCTTGTCCCTTACTGCGAGGTGGTGGAATCCGTCGACGGCACGAAGAAATATCTTTTCCCGGTTTCGACAGTTCGCTCCGGAGGATTGAAGAATCCGGACGGAACTCCGGTCATGGAGGACAGTTCCGTCGAAGCCGTGATGATTCCCGACGGGGACAGGGCTACCGTCTGCGTGTCAAGTCAGTCAGGGTGCAGGATGGGATGCCGTTTCTGCATGACCGGAAGGCAGGGCTTTCACGGCAACCTCACCGTTGCGGACATACTCTCCCAGTTCGTGGCGATAGACGAAGCGGGAATCCTTACCAATGCCGTGTTCATGGGTATGGGCGAGCCTCTTGACAATTTCGACAACGTGATGCGCGTTATCGAGGTTCTGACTGCGGACTGGGGATTCGGCTGGAGCCCCAAGCGCGTCACGCTTTCCACAATAGGAGTGATACCCCAGCTCAAGCGCTATCTCGAGGGAACCCGCTGTCACCTTGCAGTCAGTCTTCACAATCCTTTCCCGGAGGAGCGTCTCGAGATGATGCCGGTACAGAAGGCCTGGAACATTGAGGATGTGGTCTCTCTTCTGAGACAATATGATTTTACCGGCCAGAGGAGGGTCAGCTTCGAGTATACGATGTTTGCCGGATTCAATGACAGCAAACGGCACGCGGATGCCCTTGTGCGCATGCTCAGGGGGTTGGAATGCAGGGTCAACCTCATACGCTTCCACCGCATACCGGACTTCCCTTACGCCTGCTCTCCGGCTCCGGTCATGGAGGCGTTCAGGGACAGGCTCAACCGCCAGGGGCTTACGACGACGATAAGAGCCTCGAGGGGCGAAGACATACTTGCGGCCTGCGGAATGCTCGCAGGCCGTCATGGACAGAAAAAATTATGATGGATATGAAAGGATTCCTGACCGGGAAAGTAGCGGCGGTCCTGTTGTCCGCTGCTCTTCTGCTGCCCTCGGCGACCATGTCAGCCAGAGGCATAGACCCTGTGGCCGATTCCCTCGCCAATGAAGCCATAAAGGCTTATCTCGATTCCGTCCGCGTGACAAGGGGCAGGCCTGCCGTCGCCCTCGTGCTCAGCGGCGGAGGAGCCAAGGGCGCAGCCCACATAGGCATAGTGCGCCGCCTGGAGGAACTTGACATTCCCGTGGACATAGTCATCGGAACAAGTATGGGCGGTCTCTTCGGAGGCCTTATGGCCATGGGCTACAATTCTTACGAGATGGAGGACATCGTTACATCATTGGACTGGGAATACATACTTTCGGACAAGCTTCCGAGAAAGTATATGAGCCTTGCCGAGATGAAGTACAAGTCCCGTCACCAGATATCCCTGCCTTTCTACTATCAGAAGAGGACCTTCATACAGATGAAGGAGGATGCTTATTCCGAAAGCGAACACAAGTACAAGCCCCTTTCCTTCGACGCGGACAAGGGGGATGCTCTCAAGCTCCTCAAGGACAATCTCTGGGAAAGCCTTCCTTCGGGCTTCGTCTACGGACAGAACGTCACCAACCTCATAAGCAGCCTGACGGCGGGATATCAGGAGGAGATGAACTTCCTCGACCTTCCCATTCCTTTCGTATGTGTCGCGACAGACCTGGTTTCTTTCAAGGGAAAGTACTGGACCGACGGCAACCTCCCTACGGCGTTGCGTTCCACAATGTCGATTCCGGGCCTCTTCGCTCCAGTGAAGACTGACGGGATGGTCCTTGTCGACGGAGGAATGAGAGACAACTACCCCACCAGCTATGCGCGCAGTCTCGGAGCGGATATAATCATAGGAATGGAACTCTCCGATGCGAACAAGATTTATCAGGAGGTCAACAATCTTGGAGATGTAGTAAGCCAGGTCGTGGATCTTCTCACGGCCGACAACTATGCCCGCAACAAGGATGGGGCCGACCTCAAGGTCAAGCCCGACCTCCACGAGTTCAATATGCTCAGTTTCAGTAGCGAAAATATCGATACCATAATAGAACGCGGCTACAGTGCCGCGATCGCTGCGGACTCAGTCCTTATGGACATAAAGTCGAAACTCGGGGCGGATTCACTGCGCTTCAAGGCTCCGCACGCCGCGGATTTGCGTCACGGACGCTATGTATTCGAGGAAATAGTCATCTCCGGAGTCAATGACAAGGAGGCAAAGGCCCTCAAGAAGAAAATCGACCTCAAGCCGGGTACACCTGTCGGTGCCAATGAGATAGACGACGCGATAACCAAGATTTATTCCACCCAGGCCTTCGACTACGTGACCTACAAGGTTTATGGGGACAGGGAGCCTTTCGTGCTGGACATACAGTGCCGCAAGGGTCCGGTCAGCAAACTGGGCGTGGGGCTTCGCTTCGATTCCGAGGAGATACTCTCCCTGCTTCTCGATGTGGGCATAGGTTCCCTGAAGCTCAAGGGACCGAAGATGGATCTGAGTGTGAGGGTGGCGGCGAATCCTTCGGCAAGGGTGCGCATGTACTACGACAGTCCATATTTCCCTACGGTCAACCTCGCGGGCGGAACGCAGTATACGAGAGCGTTCAGCCGTGTCGTCGGCCCTCACGTTGCCAGTGAGAACGACAGATGGTCTGATGGTCTTGTCCCTGAAAAGGAACAGATGAATTTCTGGTACAACGATGCGGAATTCTATCTTTCCGGAATACGATGGAAGATGTTCGACTTCAAGCTCGGCGCCCGCATGGACCATTTCAAGTTCACCAGTCCGATATCCGGCATCCCGACATTCCGCGGAAATTACGATCAGGACCAGAACAACCACATCTATTTCAACGGCTTCTTCGATGCGTTCGCGGAGACCTTCGACAAGAATTATTTCCCTGACAGGGGCTTCAGAATGGATGCATATTATTCCATGACCTTCGCGAGTGCAAGGAACGATTCGTTCAAACCCCACCACATCGTTGCGCTCGACGGCAAGTTCGTGGTCCCCGCACCCCGCATCTTCGCGTTCATACCGTCCTACTGCATAAGGGCGGTCATCGGCGACAATGTGCCGCTTGCATACTCGAACATTATGGGCGGCAACCAGCCCGGCAGGTATGCGCCGCAGCAGGTCCCTTTCGCGGGTATCAACTATGCGGCCGTGACCGGTCCTTATCTGGGAATAATCAGGACGGATTTCCGTTTCAATCTCTGCAAGAATCATTATCTGACCGCCATAGTGAACTACGCCAAGGACGGGAACAGCTTCAAGGGGTGGTTCAGCTGGAAGGATAATCCGGGATTCTATGGAACGGCCCTCGAGTATTCGTACAATACTATAGTCGGCCCTCTTTCGGCCAATGTCCATTATTCCAACCTCACCCGTTCCGTGGGTGCATATGTAAGTCTTGGATTGGAATTCTGATGTCGCAGGGGATGGACAAGGGAAAACTTCTGGACAATCTCAGGCGTCAGTGCTCACGCCGGGAGTATTGCAGCAGCGACATACGCCGCAAGATTGCGGATGCCTGCAGGAAGTCCCCTAAGAGTTTCAGGGATTCTTCCCCGGAGGCTCTTGCGGAGGAAATTCTGGCAAGTCTCAGGAAGGACAACTATCTTAGCGATGCCCGCTATGCTTCCGCCTTTGCGCGTGACAAGGCTTCCCTCAGCGGATGGGGCGCCCTCAAGATAAGGCATGCGCTGGTTTCCAAGGGCATATCTGCGGCGGATATTGACGCTGCTCTCGATTCCGTGGAGGACGAAGGAGCGAAGCGGAGACTGGAGAAACTGCTCCGGACCAGGGCCCTTGCCCTTGCCGGCGATCCCCAGCGACGTCTTAAGCTTCTGCGCTTTGCGCTCGGAAGAGGCTACAGCTACGACGAGGTCGAAGACCTGGTGGACACCCTGACCCGTCCGTAGCCCTGACCTGGTGGACGCCCTGACCCGTCCGTCGCCCTGATTGGCCAGGCCCGGTCATGTCCCCGGTTTACATAAGGCAGGATATGCGTAGCTGTGGGTCAATAGGGCGTCAGTACGAGACGGTACTTTGCGCTTGAGCCGCCGGGAAAATCCTTGACTCCCTCCCTTATGAACCCGAGCTGGTGGTAAACCTGCCCGTCGTGCCGACC
The DNA here is from genome assembly GCA_016293535.1 of Bacteroidales bacterium. Lineage (GTDB taxonomy): Bacteria > Bacteroidota > Bacteroidia > Bacteroidales > UBA932 > Cryptobacteroides. Next base: position 26,444 of record JAEDEB010000030.1, read on the forward strand.
GAGAGGCGCATAGCTCATTATGTCGTCGGG